>NZ_JANSHP010000057.1:0-64061 GCF_047502605.1 Synechococcus sp. RC10A2 | reverse complement strand
CTCGTTGTGGGTCCTGGGACAGAGACTTGAACGCTGCTATCGAGATTTTGAAGCGAGGACTCAGGTCCCCCCGTATACGGGGGGATATAGGGGGGCGGTGGGACTGCCGCTCTCTGGCTGTGGAGGATCCTGGTTTACCAGTCCGTTGAAGCAGCAACTCCGAGAAGTGATTCTCGGAAGCTCCCGTCTACAGCCCGTCAGGGCTTAGCGGGAGAGGATGTCACGTTTCGGCGTGATTTGGAGTAGCTATATCAAGCTGGGGCTGAAGATGGCGGCGGGATCAAACTGCTGCTTCAGCTTGCGCATTAGGGTCACCGTCGGGCCGAAATCGTGGGCCAGAGCTGTCTTCAGGGCTGCCGGTGCCTCCAGCAGCAGGAGAAACCCGCCCACCGACTTGAGGTGGCGCTGTAACTGTAGCAGGGATCCCACCTCAGGCTGGGAGATCCAGGCTCGCCCCAATCCACAGCCGCGATGCAGTTGCACCTGAGCGTCGGGAAATAGAGACTGAAACTGCTCTAGAGTAGCCAGGCTCTGGCTAGGCAAGCAGCCGAACTTGGCCAACACCATCCCCGCACGGCGGGAGGGCAGAGGCGGGGCTTCAGGTCTTGCCTCTTGCCAGCTCAATCCTGCAGGAGCTAGCTGTTGCACCTGGGTCATCTGTTGGGCAATTACCCGCTCGGAGCCGTGGAAATGGAGGCAGAGCTGGGGCCCTTCTGCCTTCAGCCAGAGATCCACCCCCACCGGGCTGACCGGCGCCCTCAGCACCTGCCGAGCCAAGGCTTCCAAATCGGGCAGGGATCCTGTAGCCACCAAAGTTGCTTGGGCTGCCGGCAGGGGATAGAGCCGTAGGGTCGCCTGCGTCAGGATCCCCAAACTGCCCAGGGATCCGGCGAACAGTCTCGTCAAGTTATAGCCGGCCACATTCTTAACCACCCGCCCACCCGCTTTGGCCACCTCCCCATCGGCCCGTACCCAGGTGATGCCCAGCAGCAAATCGCCGATCCCACCGTAACGCCAGCGCAGCGAGCCCGTATCGGCCGTGGCGACGATGCCCCCCACTGTGGCCCAGTCAGGGTAAAGGGGATCCACCGGCCACCATTGCCCCCGCTCTGCCAAGATGGCTTGTAGCTCCGCTAGGGTCATACCGGCCTCCACTGTCGCCGTTAGGTCGGCAGCCGCATGGTCGATCAAGCGGCGCAGCCCACGGGTACTGAGGATGAGATCCACAGCCTCCAAGCGAGGAGCCCATCCCCACTTGCTCCCCTGCCCGAGCGGCAGCACCTTCCGCTCGCGGCACTCTTTTAGGAGCTGCGCCAATTCTGGAACCGTCGAGGGAGTTTGGATGGGAATAGGAGCGGCCTGGCCGGAGAGAAAATCTGTCAGCGGCGGAGAAAAAGCCATCGAGAAGAGCTAAGCCCAAAACGCCGGCAACATCTGATCCCCTAGCTATCGGGATCAACTTGCCCAATTTCAGTGTAGGGGGCAAACTCCTCACCTGGGCAGCACAGCCACAGATGGGTACTTGATGAGGCTTAGAATGCAGCCAGCTTCCCAAGTTCCCTCGCCGGGAGCGGAGGGCTGAGAGGGGTCGCGGCAGCACGGGCTGAACTCAAGTAATCTGGCAGCCGCTCAAAATCTGTCAAATCTGTCTCCAATGAAACCAACCCAAGCTCAACTCGATGACGCGAAGATACTTGAAAAAAACAGAGCAACAGGATGGCGATTGCCCCTTTTTAGATGAAGGAAAAACCTCGATAAACCGGAAGAGCCGCAACTTAGATCGACAATTCCTGTTAACAGCGAGCTAAGAGCTTAACTTGCTCCCCAAGTCTCGGCACCAGCAAATTAAACAGCAGATAGATGTAAAGATTTATATCAAAATTCGAAACTTCTTTGCGCGACGTGGTACTCTAACTTGTAAAGTTAAGCTTGGGTTAAAGCTATCAAATGCCTAAAGCTAAAACTGCCTGCAAGTAAGTCCGTAAGTAAGTATTTTGTCTGGTCTTGGCTAAAGTTTCCCTCTGCCATACTGTTTGCAAATTTTTCTGACTGCAATTTAAGGTTCGGTTATCCCCTGACACCGACATGGTGCAAGACTTGCGCTCTTCATCGGGATCCCTGGAACAGTGCTTTGGCCAGATGCCACTCTTGGTCGGGTTCGACAGCCCCCTTGCCGAGGTTCTCTCCCTGTTGGCGCAAAAGAATGGCTCCCGGCCCTACGCCTTGGTGGTGGATGCAGGCCGAGTGGTGGACATTTTGACGGCTGTGGATTTGACACTCCCACCCAGGGGATTCTTACGCAGCCCAAAATGGACTCGCAAAGGCGCTGTCAAGACGCCCCTAGACAGTCCTTTGAGGCATAACCTCAAAGTTCTGCTTACTTCGGACTTAAGTTCCTCCAGGTTAGTTATTGCCGCGCGGGTTTTGCACCGCAGTAGGTTGTTTTCCTGGAGAAGCTCTGTACTAACTATAACAAAGAAGCAACTAAAGTGGCTCAAGGGCTTTTCCGCCCCGTACTTTAGTACGGGGCTACCAAGCTATCCTTTTGTGTTGCGGTGGGTGGCCAGCGACCGATCTTGGCAGGGATCCACCCTGGCTGAGGCGATGACCGCCCCTGTTGTAACCTTGGCCGCCGGCGACTACCGGGATCCGCTGGCGTTAAGGATCCCCCTTTTGTCTATTGGCCCCCGGAGGAGATGGAGAAGATCGCCACCGCCTTCGCCCAGGGGCTGGCTCAGGGTCGGCCCCCGCAGGGTTGGGAGCTGACCTTTATGCGTCGCAACGGCGAGCGGTTTCCGGTGCGGATTTTGGATGCCCCCTGGCAGGATGCCCAGGGGAAGGTAATCGGCATTGCCAGCGTACAGGATTTGACCCAGGAAAAAGAGTTGCAGAACCCACAACAAAAACGGCAGCACTCGCTGCACGATCAGCCAGATCTGTTTCAAAACCTCTTTGAGCAAGCCCCGGTGGGCATGGCAGTTACGGATGCGGCGGGGCAGATTGTCAAGGTGAACGAGAGCTTTTGCCAGCTCACCGGCTACACCGAGGCCGAGCTCTTGAGCATGAATTACGCCGACCTCACCCACCCTGAGGATCTGCGGCAGGAGGCAATCTATGTCGAAGAAATACGAGCGGGCCGCCGCCGGGGCTACCGCATGGAAAAACGCTACATCCGCAAAAGCGGCGAGATCCTCTGGGTTGACCTCTCGTCTTTTGTGGCGGAGACTCCCGACAAACAAATCTACGGCATTGCCTCCATTGTCGATATTACCGAGCGCAAGCGAGCCCAGGAGCAGGCTCAACTGCAACTCCACCAAGCCCGGCTGCTCAACCGCATCGCCCAAGGGATCCGGCAATCGTTGCAGGTGGAGTCCATCCTGGGTTTTGCCGTAGAAGAAGTCCGCCGTTTGTTGGATGTGGAGCGGGTGGTGATCTACCGCTTTTTCCCCAATTGGGTGGGCGAGATCGCCATGCAATCGGTCAGCCGGCCAGAGTTGAGCCTGCTGGGCCTGGTTATCGAAGATCAATGCTTTGTTAGCCAGTGGCACCAGGCCTATCAGCAGGGCCGCATTTCGGCCATTGAAGATATCGACACCGCCCCCATCCAGCCCTGCCACCGCGAGCTGCTGGCCGGTTTGGGGGTGCGGGCCAACTTGGTGGTGCCCATTTTGCAGGCGGCTGGCCCTGACGGCAAAGACAGCGAGCCGGCCCGCCTCTGGGGGCTGTTGATCGCCCACCAGTGCAGCGCCCCCAAACAATGGGATCCCTGGATGCCGGATTTTTTGCGACAAATTGCCGATCAACTGGGGCTGGCGCTGCAACAGGCGGAGCTGTTTGAGCAACTCCAAGCTGCCAACGCCGAGCTGCGCTACCAGGTGGAGGTGCGCAATGCCGAGCTGGCCCAGCGGGTGAGATACGAGCAACTGCTGCGGCTGATTGGCGACAAGGTGCGCTCCAGCCTGGACGAACAGGAGATCTTGGCCACCGTGGTGCGGGAGCTCACCTAGGCTTTCCAACTGGGCGCCTGCGGTGTGGCCCTCATCCATCCGGAAACCCAGACCTACACGCTGGCCTACGAAGCGGCGGGATCCCTGCCCCCCCTGGGCAAGGTCACTCTGCCCTTGGATCCCGTGCTTTTGCGCCAGCTCCGCCAAGGCCAGACCCTCTACCTCAGCACGGATCACCCGCTGCGGGGGCGCTGTACCCTGCTTGCCTGCCCCCTGGTTGTAGAAGAGCAAGAAGGGCAGCTTGTCTCAGGCACCGGCTCGTTGCTGGGCTTTCTCAAGTTAGTTCGCCTGCCCCAGGAGGGCTTTACCGAGGCCGAGATCCACTTTGCCGAGCAGGTGGCCACCCAGTGCAGCATCGCCATTCGCCAGGCCCGCCTCTACCAGGAAACCCAGGCTCAGCTCCAGCAACTGCAGCAGCTCAACGAGCTCAAAGAAGAGTTTCTCAGCATGGTCTCCCACGAGCTGCGCACGCCTCTGACCAGCATGAAAATGGCCCTGAAAATGCTGGAGGTGCGCGGCCTTTCCGAGGCGCAGATCCCCTATTTCAACATCCTCAAACAGGAGTGGCAAAAAGAGCTGGACTTGGTCAACGACCTGCTGGACTTGCAGCGGCTAGAGGCCGGCAGCCGCAGTCTGGAGATCGCCCGCTTCGAGGTGCGCGAGTGGCTGGAAAAGCTGTTGCCGCCCTTTGCCCTGCGCTTTCAAGAGCGCCAGCTCACCTTTATCTCCTACCCCCCCTCTGAACCCATCTTGTTCAACACCGATGTGGGGCTGCTCACCCGCATCTTGAGCGAGTTGCTGGCCAACGCCGCCAAGTACACCCCTGCCGGCCAGCAGGTTCATCTGGAAGTGGCGGTCGATTCGTCGGGTCTCCATTTGCAGGTCACCAACACCGGTGTCGAGATCCCAGCGGAGCACCTGCCGCGCATCTTCGAGAAGTTCCACCGCATCCCGCACCTGGACTACGCCCACCAGGGGGGCACCGGCTTGGGCCTGCCGCTGGTGAAAAAGGCGGTGGAGCTGTTGCAAGGGATCCTGCAAGTGGAAAGCGGCGAGAACCGCACCCTGTTCGCGGTCAGCCTGCCGGATTTGGGCAGTTCCGCCCTCACCCCCAGCCCCTCTCCCTCAGGGAGAGGGGAGCTAGATGACCCTGGGCAGCGTTGCCGGTCAAACAGCCGCCATGGCTAGCCGTTGGCTAAGGACTCCGTCCCGCCGACGCGAGCGGCAGGAGGGGGTTCTTTTGCCGGCGAAGGGGGAGAGGAGAGCAGTTGCTGCTCCACCAGGCGGGCAAACTCCCGCTCGAAGCTCACCAGGGCGCGGTTGGTTTTGCCTCCCAGGTAGAGCCCTGCTTCCGTCTCCAGGGCCCAAACTTGGCTGTAGCTGAAATAGCTCATCGCCACCCCCAGCATCAGCAGCCCAAAGCCGAGATAGACCAGCGGGATCCCTGGGTCGGATTTAATCTGCAGACCGGTGGCGCCGATAACCTCGTCTAGGTGCAGGGTAAGACGGTTGGGGAAGCGCTGGGGGGCAACTTCGTCCAGGGCCAGGCTCATGCCCTGGCGCAGGGATCCTATCCACTGGCCTTGGGTGTCGTAGAGCAGGGCCGTCCCCTGCAAATCGGGCAACAACAGCGTCAGGCCCTCGCTTAGGTCTGGCCGGGTGGGGACAAAAGCGCCCCAGAGCTTGCTGCCCGCTTGGGTGGGCACCGGCACCACCGGGATTTGAAAGGGAGGGCTGTTGTTGAGGCGGATGCGGATGCTGTCGATGCTCCAATCAGCCTGGTAGAGGGTCACCCCCCGGTAGGAGAGGGGATGGTTGACGGAAATGGTCTGGCGTTTGACCTCCTGGCCCCCATCCAAAATCGAGAGATCTGAGTAAAACTGCTTCACCCGGCCATCAGGAGCATAGTCAATCCAGAAGCGGTTGACCCGAATTTGCCAGGTGGGTAGATGAGCCAGATCCCCTGCCCCGGTTACCTGTTCAATGGCGGCGACGCTGCCGCTGGGGATCAGCGCTTGGGCCTTGAAGCCGGCAAGGCTGCCCCAGATGGCCCCCAGCAGGATCAGCAGCAGGCTGACGTGCACCAGGATAGGCCCAAACCGCCCAATCAGACCCTTGCGGGCGTAAAGTCGGGATCCGTCCTGAAACACCGCATAGCCCCGCTGGCGCAGCCGCTGCGGCAGCCCCTGCAGGGAGCGTTGGGGCAGATAGGTCCAAAAGGGCAGCCGCTGGAAGGAGTGGGGACGGGTGAGGTAGCTCCAGCGACGGGCCACCTTGAGCATCGGCCACTGGCGCGTCAAAGAACAGGCGGCCAGGCTGCTGCCAAAGAGGATCAACAGGGCCAGAAACCAAGAGGTGCGATAGACGTGATCCAGCCCCAGCTTGAGGATCAGCCGCCAGGTGAGAAAGCCAAACAGGGCCGGATGCTCGGGGTAGTGGGCCTGATAGAAGGCCACGGTTTCCTCTTGCTCGATGACCGTGCCAACCGCGCTCAAAAGGGCAATTGCCAAGAAAAGGCCGATGGCCAGACGCAGATCCGCCAGCAGCGGCAGCAGCTCATGGCGAAAGTACCGACGCAAGGGGGAAAGCCACCGCGACAGCGGCAGAGAGGGAATAACCATGGGAAGTTGTCAGCTCAAGATCTGAACTGCCCCCCAACTGGAGGGCAGCCCCATCTTAGCTTGCAGCAGGGATCCCTTAGGCCCAAGCGGAGAGGATCGTCACGGTGCCAAAGCCCACCAACACCACGCCACTGGCATAGGTAAACCAGATCGACCAGCGCCGCAGGGCCAACAGTTGCTTCATCGAGCCGGCGAACACCCCCGCCAACAGCAGCGGCGAGACCAGCCCCAGCGCATAGGCCAGCAGCAGCCCGCCCCCCACCCAGGGCTGCCCTGTGGTGGAGACCCAGCCGAGCAGGGCCACCAAAACCGGCGTGCTGCAGGGAGAAGCTACCAGGCCAAAGGTGGATCCCAGCAACACCGACCGGCCTAGCCCAGGCCACTGGCCAGGGATCTCCAACCGGTTAAACCAATCGGGGAAGCGCAAGGGGACAACTTCCAGCAGGTTCAGGCCCATGAGGATGGCGATCCCTCCCGCCACTAGGGATCCAAAGGCAGCGGTTTGTCCATAAACCCGGCCTAGCAAAGCTGCTCCCAAGCCCAGCCCGCTGAGCGTCAAAGCCACGCCAGCCGCAAAGCCTAGCGATTGCACCCAAACCTGCCAGCGCACTTCTCCGGCAGCGGCGGGGGTAGTGGGAGCGTAGCCGCCGATGTAGCCGATGGTTACCGGCAACAGGGAGAGCATACAGGGAGAAAGGCTGGTGACCAGACCTGCCAGACCCACCAGCAGCAGGCTCAGCGGAGAAAGGTGCTGCAGTTGGCCTTGGACAAGTTGCGTTGCCCATTGTTCCAGGTGGTAAAGCCAAAGCTGAAGGGTATCGGCCATAGCAGAAGCCATCGAGTCCAACCCTAAGCTAGCTCGAGGAATCCAAGCCAGAACAGATTGGCGCCAACTGGGAGCTTCAGTCCAGAAAAGTTGGGGAGCTACTTGGACTGTTGGTAGGTGGCAATGCTGCTGGCGATCACTGCCTCGGTTTCGGCTAGGCCTTTCCAGCCCAAGATCTGGGTTTCTTTCTTCTCCAGGCGCTTGTAGGTGGCGAAAAACTCGGCAATCTCGTCCAGGCGGTGCTGGGCAATATCTTCCAGCCTGGTTACGGAAGCATAGCGAGGGTCCTTAGCGGGCACGCACAACAACTTCTCATCCGGCTCCCCCGCATCGATCATCTGCAGCATGCCCAGCGGGCGCACCGCAATCACACACCCTGGAAAGGTGGGCTGATCCATGATCACCAGGCCATCCAAAGGATCCCCGTCCCCTGCCAGCGTATTGGGCACAAAGCCGTAGTCGTAGGGGTACTGCACCGAAGAGTAGAGCACCCGGTCTAGGGCCATTACGCCCATGTCTTTGTCAAACTCGTACTTGTTCTTGCTCCCGCCCGGAATCTCAATCAGGAGGTTAAGTAGGCCTGGCTTTGGTTGGGCAGGGATCCGCGACAGGTCGATCACAGCAATTACCCTCGGAATAGGTGAAACGGCCAGAGGGCATTATAAATCGAAGCGTTCCTTCAGCAGCGGCATCCCAACCCCAACTAGGGGTGACCAGCAAGTCGGGAGGCACAAGCCCCGGACTTTAGTCCTGGAGATAAGTCTCCCCATCTCGACATCCTGCAGGCTGGAGTCGACTGCCCACGCTTTCGATGTCCCTGCCGTCGCCCAGGAGTCGGGGTGATGGCGCCCCCGGCCTCCCTTTCATCCCCCCGTATAGGGTGGGAAAAAGGGGGCGCGGTGGCAGCGGCGCCAGCCCGTCCGCGTAGCTTGCGACAAGCGAGAAAGAATCCTCGTCCTCTCGGGCTGAGGAGAACATCAAGCTTGCATCCCCCCGCCCAACTCCTCGGGCAAGATTCGAACTTGCGACCAATCGGTTAACAGCCGACCGCTCTACCGCTGAGCTACCGAGGATCGAAGTATTTTCCATCGTAGGAAAAAAAAGGCCATCAAGCAACTCCCGCGGAGGAAGAAATTCTTGGCTCTGTCCAGGCCATGGTTCAAGCGGCTGTAAAGCTGCTGCCCACCGGCGCGCCAAGGCAAGCTGGGGAATGGCGTCAACCTCAGTTGTGAAAGGGGATGGCCAACAGAGGCAGGAGAGCCAGCCCCAGCCAGGCCCAACCCTGCAGGGAAAGGTGGGAGGCGACCGGGCCTGACTCCTCTTGCTGCAATAGGGCATCGATGCGCTCTTGCAGCCGTCCCCCCGCACCGGATCCCATTTCTAGGGCAAAGCCAACCCAAGCCGCTGCCGGTTGCTGCGCCATGCCATAGCCCACCACCTGCACCAGAGCCTCTCCCAGCACCAAGGGATCCACCCGTTGGGCCGCCCAGCGATCTGCCCGCAGCTCCCGCAGGGTGAGCAATTCCTGCCAGAGGACCTCTGTATTCGGCAGCCAGCCGCTGAGATGGCGCAGCCAGCCCACCGCAAACATCCACAAGGTATCGCCGTAGTGGCGGTGGGCCTCTTCGTGGGCCAGCACCGCCCGCAGGTGTTCTTCATCCAACTGCTCCAGCAGGCCGCGACTGACCACCAATTGCGGCTTCCATACCCCCACTTGGGCAGCAAAAGGGATCTCCAAATTCAAGACATAGGCCGAAGAGCCATACAAATTGACTTGGGCCAGAGCCCGCAGGCGGGCGCGTCGGCAGACGCGCCAGTACTCCCAAGCCCAGCGCAGGGCCACGCCTGCAGCCAGCGCCAGCAACAGCAGCGCACAGCCGTAGCAGAACCAGCCTCCTGCCCCGGCCATTTGTCCCCACGGCCCCATCCAAGCCAAAGCAAGGGCAGTCATTAGCAAAAACAGCGGCGGCAGCAAGAAGTGGATCCAGGCCCACTGCCAGCGCTGGGCCCAGGAACCAGCTCGATCCAGCCGCACCTGGGCCCGCCACAGCCAACTCAGGGCCAAACCCAACAGCAACATGCCCAAGTGGCTCATTGGGGATCCCTCCTGGCCTCGCGGGCCGCCCGCAACCGCTCGGCAATCGCCTGCAACTGGGACACGCTGGCCTGATCCAGGCTATCGGCAAAGGCTGCCACGGTGTCTGGGTCGCCCACCGCCAAAAACTGCTGCAACTGGGCAAAGGCCCTGAGGCTGGCAGCTTCCTGGCGAGAAAGACGGGGCCGCCACAACATCGGCAGACTCCGCCCTTCTGCATCGGTGCGACGTTCACAGCTCACCCAGCCCTTCTGGCTTAGGCGCCGCAAAACGGTAGTTACAGAGGCATAGGCCAACTCTCGGTCGGGATCGGCCAAGATGCGCTCGTGGATTTGGCGGGTGCTGGCACTGCCCAGCTCCCAAAGGATATCGAGGATCTCGGATTCCAGAGGGCCTAGTGAGAGTTGCTTGGGACGATGCTTGGGCAACATAAACCCTGGCAGGGTAGGGATCCCTATCTAGATTGACATACTCTCATACTCTCCACAGCTATGGCTTGCTGGAGCACCGCGGCAGAATGGCTCAGGGAGCAGTCCGGAGAGCGCCGTCTTCCGAGAGGAAGCGGGAGCTGAGGAAAGGACGCAGCGCCTGGGGGATGCGAATCGAGCCGTCCGGCTGCTGGTGATTTTCCAACAGGGCGGCCAGAGCCCGTCCCACCGCTAAGCCGGAGCCGTTCAAGGTGTGGACGAAGTGGGTGCCCTTTTGCCCTGCTTCTTTGTAGCGCAGGTTAGCGCGGCGGGCCTGGAAATCCCAGCAGTTGGAGCAACTGGAGATCTCGCGGTAGCGGTTTTGGGAGGGGAACCACACCTCCAGATCGAAGCAGCGGGCTGCTGAAAAACCTAGATCGCCGGTACACAGCTCCACTACCCGGTAGGGCAGCTCCAGCATCTGCAAAATGGCCTCGGCATCTTGCACCAGCTTTTCGTGTTCTGCCTCCGACTGGGTGGGGTGGGTAACTTTGACCAGTTCCACCTTTTGAAACTGGTGCAGCCGGATCAGGCCCTTGGTGTCCCGGCCATAGCTGCCGGCCTCGCGGCGAAAGCAAGGTGTGTAGGCACAGAAATAGAGCGGCAGGCGCTCGGCTGGGATCACCTCCTCCCGGTACAGGTTGGTGAGGGGCACTTCCGCCGTCGGGATCAGCCAGAGGTCGTCGTCGGCACAGCGGAAGCTCTCAGCGGCAAACTTGGGCAGTTGCCCTGTCCCCTCCAGAGCAGCGCTGTTGACCAAAAAGGGAGGGATCACCTCGGTGTAGCCAGCGGCAATGTGGCGCTCCAGCATCATGGCGATCAAGGCCCGCTCCAGAGCCGCCCCTGCCCCTACCATAGCCACAAAACGGCTCTGGGCTACCTTGACGGCACGGCCAACCTCCAGGAGGCCCAGCTTTTCGGCAACCTCGTCGTGGGGAAGGACGGGGTGGGTGGGTTTTAGCTCATCGCCCCAGCGGCGCACCTCCACATTGTCGGCCTCATCCTGGCCAACCGGCACGCTGGGCAAGGGCAAGTTGGGCAAGGTGAGCAACCGGGCGCGCACCTCCTCCTCCAGCTCCCGCTCCCGCTGTTCCAGTTGGGCGATCTCGGCCTTGAGATCTGCCCCCTGCTGCCGCAGGGCCGCCACCTCCGCTCCCTGGGGATCCGCTCCCTGGCGGATGAGCTCGCCGACCTTCTTGCCGAGGCTGTTGCTTTCTGCCTGCAGAGAGCCGCGTCGGGCCTCCAAGCGGCGGCGCTCCCGATCCAACTGGAGAATGCCGTCCAGGTCGACACTGGCCCCGCGCTTGTCCAGGGCTTGGCGTACCTCTTCTGGGCGATCCCGCAGCAGCTTCAGATCCAGCACGAGACTTGCCTGTGAGACGACCTCTGGCTATTGCTTCAGCCAGCTAAACATGGCCCTTAGCTCTTTGCCCACCTTCTCGATGAGGTGCTCCGCCTCGCGGCGGCGCATTGCCGTAAAGCCGGGCTTGCCGGCCTGGTTTTCCAAGACAAACTCGCGGGCAAACTGGCCGCTTTGGATTTCTGACAGGATCCGCTTCATTTCAGCGCGGGTTTGCTCGGTAATAATGCGGGGGCCACGGGTGTAGTCGCCGTATTCTGCTGTGTTGGAGATGCTGTGGCGCATCTTTTCCAGGCCCCCCTCGACGATGAGATCCACGATTAGCTTAACCTCGTGCAGACACTCGAAGTAGGCCAGCTCCGGCTGGTAGCCTGCTTCCACCAGGGTCTCAAACCCCGCCTTGATCAAAGCCGTGAGGCCGCCGCAGAGCACCACCTGCTCGCCGAAGAGATCTGTTTCAGTTTCCTCGCGGAAACTGGTCTCCAAAATGCCGGCCCGCGTGCCGCCGATGGCCTTGGCATAGGCCATGGCCCGCTCCCGCGCCATCCCGGAGGCATCTTGATGGACGGCAAACAGACACGGCACCCCCTGGCCTTCCTGGTAGGTGCGCCGCACCAGGTGACCGGGGCCCTTGGGAGCGACCATGATGACATCCACGTCTGCGGGCGGCTGGATCTGCCCGAAGTGGATGTTGAAGCCGTGGGCAAATAGGAGCACCTTCCCCGGCTTTAGATGCGGGCGGATCTCGCTCTGGAAGACGGTCTTTTGCACTTCGTCCGGTAGCAGGATCATCACCCAGTCGGCGGCAGCCGCAGCATCTGCTACAGTCTTGACCGTCAACCCGTCCCGCTCCGCTTTGGGCCAAGAGGGGCTGCCGGGGTAGAGGCCGACGAGGACGTTGACACCGCTGTCGCGCAGGTTGAGGGCGTGGGCATGGCCCTGGCTGCCGTAGCCGATGATGGCGACGGTCTTGCCGTCCAGCAGATCCAGGTTGGCGTCAGTGTCGTAGTAGAGGCGGGCCATAGTCGGGCTGGGTAGTTTGGTGAGCTGGCGTTTGATTAGGATAGCAGGATCTGGGGGATCCCCAACAGCAGAACTAGAGGCCATGGTGCACCGTTTTTACCCACCGCAACCGCTTGGGCTGCACACACATACGAGCCGTGGTCACGATCATGACCGGCAGCCAGTGGAGCATGTACACCAAGCCCAGAGCCGTACGCCACCAGAGTTTTCGCCCGCGCAGCCCCTCCACCTGGCGCAGGCCGCGGTAGAAGGCCACCGTCACAGATCCCATGACCAGGGCGTTCAAGGGGAGCAGCACCGAGGAGTGGCCCGTCAACAGCACCCAGAGGGTATCGGGAACTAAGGCCATCGGCAGCAGGTACTGAGAGATGAAAAAGGCCCAGAGATCGACTGTCTTGGCCATGCCCAGGCGGCGGCTGAGGATCCCTGGCCAGTAGTCGAGGTAGCGCTGGTAGCCCCCCTCCGCCCAGCGGCAACGCTGGTGCCAAAGGCTTTTCCAAGAGGTGACTCCCTCTTCGACGATGGCCGGCTCCGTCAAAAAGGCAATATCCACCCCCGCCAGGTGCAACTTAAAAGTAAGATCCAGGTCGTCGGTGAGGCTGTTCTCGTTCCAGCCGCCGCACTTTTCCAGGACATCCCGTCGCACCAGTTGGCCGTTGCCTCGCAGCTCCCCAATCCCGCGGATGGCCACCCGCTGCTGCTGCAAGTAGGCATCGGAGGCCATCTCCGCCACCTGGCCCAGGGTCCAGAAGTTGACGTTGGGGTTGCTCAAGGCTTTGCGCACCTGAACGGCGCCGATTGTCCGTCTGCCGGGGCGGGGGGTCTGGCCGAACAGCGGCAGGGTGCGAGTCAGCAAATCCGGGGGCACAATGGCGTCGGCGTCGCAGACCAAGATAATCTCCCCCCGCGTCAGGGGCAGCACCTCGTTGAGGGCGCCAGACTTGCCGCCTCCTCGCCCTGGTGGCCGTCGGTAAACTCGCAGGTGAGGGATCCGCTTTTGGGCTTCCTGCAAGATGTCGGGGGTAGCATCGCTGCTGGCATCGTCAATGGCCCACAGCTCCAGGTGGCTGCTGGGGTAATCCAACTGGGTGAGGCTGTGCAGCAGCCGCGGCAGCACTGCGCTTTCGTTTTTGGCCGGGATCAACACCGCCACTCGCGGCAGAGGAGAACCCGCCAGCGCTAAGGGCTGAGCCCCGCCCACCTCAGGCAAAGGCAGGGAGGCCGTTTCGGCGGCGGCGGGATCCCAGGCCATTGTTCCAGGAGGGTAAAGCCTCAAGGGGGGCGGCAGAGCCGCCGGTTGCAGCCGGAACAGGCGGTTGATGTGGATGACCATGAAGGTGGCCAGGCCAACGGTAAACCAGCGGGCTACCGCTACCTGGTGCATCAGGCTGACCAGCCCCCACACCGTCGCCAGAACCAGGAAAGCTTTGAGACGGCGGCGCTGAGCCGAGGTGAGCAACCAATCGGGAAGATGTAGGTCCTCGAGGGGGGCAGGCTCTGACCAGACAAACTCAGACATGGCGAGCATCTCGTAGGTAACAACTTTGCCCGTACGCACCAGCCGTCCCAAGCTTGAGCCCAGCGGCTGTTAAGAGGCCGTTAATTATTGTCACCTATTGTGTTGCCACCGACTTGGGTTAAGACCAAAGGTCTTGATCTGCTACCCCACAGCAAGGGATCCCTGTCCTCCCAAAGGATATGAAGAGCTTATGGGTTGCCGCGAATTTCCTTGATCACCCCATCTTCCAGCAGGATCTCCACCTGCATTTTCTGGATCAGGTTGTCTCCCTTTTGCACGCGGAAGAAGCTCTCCACGCTGCCCTGGAGCACCTCTTGGTTCAGCTCCAGGTTGTTCAGTTGGTTGATCTGCTGAAGCAACTGGTTTTTTTGATCCAAGAGCTTGATCTTTTGCTCGTTCACGCGGCTTTTCACCGCTTCCACCTGTTGGAGCACCTGGGGGCTGTTGGGGTTAGGGCTTTGCTTCTCCAGCTCGGCAATGGCCCGCTTGCCCTGAAACTCCAGTTGCTGCATCTGAGCATCGGTGGCTTCGATCTGCCGCTCCAATTGCTCCTGCATTTCTTTCTTCCAAAGGGGGGTGACCACCACCTTGACAGGGATGGTGCGCTTGAGCAGTAACTGAGTGCCGTTGCCGACGTTGTTTTCTTCCATAAGACCTATCCAGGCAGACTACCAAGCAAATCAGGGGGCCCTGTGCTTACAGAGAATTGTCCTCTAGCAACCTTGGAGAAGGAGGCTTGACAGACCACAACTCTCCCCGCCGCGGCGGAGAATCCGTCTACTTATCCTACCGGCTGGGATCCCCGTAGTAAAGTCTGGATCGGGGGGAAATGGCAGTTTTGGTTAAGGATCTTGAAGGTCGCTGCCGTGCGGCGCCGCAAAGTCAGTTAGCGTGAAAGACGGTGTTCTCGGATTTTGCAGCAGCCATGAGCGAACTGGCCTCAACTCCCTTGCGGCCCTCGGCAGGGGCTGCCCAGCCGGTGCGGATCGCCTCCCGCAAAAGTGAGCTGGCCTTGGCCCAGACCCACTGGGTGATGGAGCAGTTGCAGGCCCACCATCCGGGATTGCCGCTAGAGCTGCACACCCTTTCCACCCAGGGAGACATCATCCTGGATGTGGCGCTGGCCAAAATTGGCGATAAGGGCTTGTTTACCAAGGAGCTGGAGGTCAGCCTGCTCAACGGCAGCAGCGATCTGGCAGTGCACAGCCTTAAGGATTTGCCCACCCGTTTGCCGGAAGGCCTGGTACTAGGGGCGATTACGCAAAGGGAGGATCCTTTGGACGCGCTGGTGCTGCGGGAGGAGCTGCGTGGCTACCAACTGGCCACCCTGCCCGAAGGGACGGTGATTGGCACTTCGTCGCTGCGGCGACTGGCCCAACTGCGCCACGCCTTTCCCCACTTGCAGTTTAAGGACGTGCGGGGCAACCTTAACACGCGCTTGGCCAAGCTGGAGCGGGGGGAGTACGACGGCCTGATTTTGGCGGTGGCCGGCCTAAAGCGGCTGGGCAAAACCGACCGGATCCACGAGGTGCTGGATCCCAGCGTGTTCTTGTACGCGGTTGGCCAGGGATCCCTCGGCATCGAGTGCCGGCAGGGGGACGAGCGGATTCTGGAGCTCATCCGACCCTTGGCTGATGCGGAGGCGACAGCCCGCTGTTTGGCCGAGCGAGCTTTCCTGCGGGCGCTGGAGGGGGGCTGTCAGGTGCCCATCGGCGTCCACAGCCAAGTTCGAGGGGAAGAGCTGCACCTGACCGGCATGGTGGCTGACCTAGAGGGGCGACGGCTCATCCGCGATACCCAGACGGGATCCACCGCCGATCCGGAAGCGGTTGGGGTGGCCCTGGCGGAGAAGCTGAAGCAGCAGGGAGCCGACGAGATCTTGCAGGAGATCTTTGCCCGGGCTCGCTGCTAAATTCTCTTGGCTAGCTCTCGGGAAACTGGCCAAGGGAAAGAAAAACGGCAGGGAGAGTTTTAGATCCCCCCCTCTGCCGTTACTGCTGCCAAGGACTTGCCTCAGATAGGGAACTCACATTCACAGCAGCAGTAGTTGAGCTCTACCTTAGCTTCCAAAACAGCCGTGTCGTCTTGAACCACCAACGTAACTCTGTTGTTGGCAACTTCAGCGGGAGAGAGCGTTAGGGTTTTGGTAAAAGTCTGACCGGCCGAACTCACAGGTGAAGCATATAAGAACCCCGATTGAGTTAGAGTGCCGCCGTTGTACACGTAGTACTTGTCGTTGCCCGCATCCGGAGCACTGCTACTGCTAGCCGGCAGATTGTTGCGGTAGGCAAATGTCAGGGTACCTCCCAGCCGGCAGCCTGTTTTACAAGGGGGGCTCCATTGGAAGGTATGAGCAAAGACTTTATCGGGTCGGCGATCTCCCCAGTTGACTGTCCCGAAAGGGCCCTGGAGAGTTTCCCAAACTTTGGGTGGAACCTCCGATTGAAGGGGGGAAGCAGGGTTTGGCGGAGGAGCGCTGAGGGTTACTGAGCGCAACACCATGGGTCTCGAGCACGGAAGGCCAGGCAGAGGTCTTGGCGAAAGGGGGAAAGGAACCTGGCGGAATAGCTCATCTACAGTTTCTGAGGATACTACCGGAGCTATGGGAACTAGGGAGGGTATCGATCTAGGCACAGAAGGCATAGGCTGCCTAGCTGGCTCCGGGGCCTGAGCCACTAAAAGATGATCTTCAGCCAAGGCAACACCCGAAAGAGAACCACTCTCCCAAAGGGGCGTAAGTAGCAAAGCCAAAATGCCCAAACGCAGTCCTACTTTCATTATCTTGATAGAGATGCCCACTTCCTTCTCAGCTCAAGCCAAAGCTGAGAATACACTAGCAAAGACGTTGGGGAATACAAGCAGGTTCCTTAAACTTTGTAAATTCTTGTGAATTCCAGCTCAATTCCAGCTTTTTCCTTTGCTTGATCATGTAGCGGGGCTTGGCTTCCTAGAAGGGCAAGAATTAGAGACGGGAGAAAATCCGCCGCTCAAATTTCAGCCCCAGCCAGATTACCCCGATCCCACAGGCCACCAACACCGCCGACTTGGCCAACAGGCCGGTTGGGTACTCGAAAAAGCGGGTCAGCACCACCAGGGTTAGCCCCAACAGTCCCTGCCAGAAGCGCCCCCGCCGCCCCTGCTGCAGCCCTTCCCAGCAGAGCACCACCGACAATCCCACGAGCAAAAGGGTCACGATCCAGGGAGCAAAGAAGGCCAAGGCTACCTTTGCGGTTAGGTTCAAAGGCAGGGCGCTGCGGATCCCCAGCAAAAGCGCCAAGGCAACCAGAGAAATCAGAACAGCAGCATCCTTCAGCCAAGACGAAACGGGCTGGGATCTCTTCTCCTGCCAACCCTGCCACCAGCCCCAGCCCGTCAGCAGCAGCAACCCCACTGCCGACAAGCTCGCCCAGGGATCCCCAACGTTCCAGAGGGGATCCTCGGAAAGATCGACCCACGTCCCGACAAAGCTCCAGACATAGAGCAGGACACCCAGCCCCAGCAGAGCCAAGTTCTGGGCTGTCGGGGCCAAATCCAAGCCTTGCTCCAGCTCGCCGGGAAGCTCTGGATCCCTTCCTTCAGTTAAAACCCGGCTTAGCCAAGGCTTATGGCGTTGGTGCCACAGACCCAACCCCCACACAACTGCAACACCAAGCAGATGCAAAAGGGTTAAACCTTGGAAAGAGCTGCCCAAACGCTCGGCTAACCCTTGCAACGCCAGGCCAAAGTTCACCACGGCCAGGGCAAAAACCCAGCGAGAGCAACACCAATAGGCCAGAGGAACCAGCAGGCCCAGGGTCAACCAAGGATAGAGGAAGTTGACAGTCCCCCAATCCACGAAGTCGGCTACCATCCCCAAGCCCAGCAGAAGGCAGGCCAGTACACCACTGGGGCTGTGACGCAAGCCGTAGGCCATGGCCAAACCGCCCATCCCCCAGGCCCAAAACAAGCCTGCCGCAGATCCCCCAAGCTGAACCCACTGGGCCATCAGGCCAATACAGGCTCCCAGGGTCAGTTCACCGGCTATCAGCAGGGCGCTACCCAGACGCTGGGATCCCTGCTGCCAAGCCTGGAAGCCCGCCACCTGCAGCCCTACCATGAGGGCCAAGCACCCCCAGGCTCTGGCCCAGCGGGGAATGGCAGCCCAGTTGGCCGCCACAAAGGAGATCACCCCCAGGCCTACCAGAACTGCGCCAAACAGTAGCAGCACCAAGACAAAACGGCTGCCGGCCGCTCGGGGCAAGCTATCCAGTTGGTAGTACTCCCACAGCCGATCCCGCTGCTCAGGTTCAATCAACCCCTGCTCCACCCAGGCATCCAGCAGGTCGGCCAGTTGGCGGCGGAAACGCTCGCCGGGGTAGGGGGGGCGGGGAGAGGTCATGGCGGGATCCCGACAAGCGAAAGGAGGCTCGGGCGTTAAGGGAGTGGGATCGCTGAGGCGATTATAGTCCCTCACCCCTGGCTCCTCTCCCTCTAGGAGAGAAGGAATTGGGATCCCACTGCCTGAAGCACCCGCTGCAACACCTCTTGATAGCCAGCTACTGGATCCCCCAGATCAAAGCGAAAGAGATCCTTGTCCAGCACTCGCGGCTCGGATCCCTCCAGATCCCAAAGACGGCAGGTATCGGGGCTAATCTCGTCGGCTAGCAGGATCTCTCCCTTCTCGTCCAGGCCAAACTCCAGCTTAAAGTCCACCAACTCTAGGCGGCAGCTTCGCCAGAAAGCCTGCAGATGGTTGTTGATGGCCAAAGCCAGGGATCCGAGGCGCTCCACCTGCTCCGGCGTGGCCAGCTGCAACAGGCGGATGTGATCTGTGGTCACCAAGGGATCCCCCAAGGCATCGTTTTTGTAATAGAACTCCACCAGCGGCGGCTCGATGGGAAGGCCCTGCTCCAGGCCCAGCCGTCGGCAGAGGCTACCCGCTGTGCGGTTGCGCACCACCACTTCCAAAGGCAGGATGTGCAAGGCTCGCACCTGCATCTCGGTGGGGCCGGTTTGGGCCAAGAAATGGTTGGGGATCCCTTGCTGCGCCAGGTAGGCAAACACATGGCTGGAGACGGTGCAATTCACCTCTCCCTTGCCGGCGATGGATCCCCGCTTTTGGGCGTTGAAGGCGGTGGCGTCGTCTTTGTATTGGCAAAGATAAACCCTGGGATCGGCAGTGCGGTAGATGCGCTTGGCCTTGCCCTCGTAGAGCAGCTCTTGGGGGGAGAATGGCATACGCTAACCCCTAATATCCGGTCAGCCGTCCGCGGATCCCTTGCCAAAGGGTAATGGCCAGGATTCGCAGATCCAGCCACAGGGACCAGTTTTGCACATAGTAGAGATCATACTGGGTGCGGCGGGCGATGCTGGTGTCTCCCCGCAGGCCGTGGATCTGAGCCCAGCCGGTGAGGCCGCTTTTGACCAAATGCCGATCCAGATACTTGGGGATCTCCTGGCTAAATTGCTCGACAAAGTAGGGCCGCTCCGGGCGGGGGCCCACCAAGCTCATTTCCCCCTTCAAAACGTTCCAAAGCTGGGGCAGCTCATCCAGGTTGGTGCGGCGCAAAAAGGCTCCTATCTTGGTTCGGCGCGGATCCCCGGGGCGCGTCCAGCGCGGCTGGCCGGGTGCTTCAGCATCCACCCGCATGGTGCGGAACTTGGCAATCCAAAAGCGACGCCCATCCAAGCTCACCCGCTCCTGCCAATACAGGATGGGGCCGGGGCTGCTGCAGGCCACCAGCACGGCGATGACCACAAACAGGGGGCTGAGCAACAGTAAGCCCAGGGAAGCTCCCAAGATGTCCATAGCTCGCTTGAGGAAACGGTTGTGGGCGTAGCGCAAAGGGGGGTGGCGCAGCGTCAGCAGCGGGATCCCGTCCAGAGAGTGGAACTGCAGGTTAACCGTTAAGAAGCCAAGAATATCTGGCACCAGGCGCACCTGCACCGACAGAGCCTGCAAAGTAAGAAGCAGGGGCGCGTTGGCCAGCTCCGGCTGCCCAAACCACACCTCTTGGATCTCAGGGTGAGCTTGCACATAGGCCACCAGATGAGCGGGATCCAGGCGCTCCAGCTTTTGCAGAGGCCCCGCTTCTGGCGCCGAGGGATCCCCGGCCACGGCCCAAGCCTTGATCTCAAACCCCAAAGCCGGGCAGCGCTCTAGCCGCTCCAGCACCTCGGCCAACAGCAAGCCGGATCCCACCCAGATCACCCGTCGCCGCCCCTGGCCGCGGGCATACAGCCAGCCCATGCCCAGCCGCAGCGCTAACCGCATCCCCGTCAGGCCGAGCAGGGCCAGCAGGCCGGCATAGCCCACTACCAAGCGCGACAGCGAGACAGAGCGCACGAAGAAGGCCCCTGCCAACACCAGGCCAAAGGTCACCCCCAGCCCCAGCAGCAAACTGGCCCATTCCTCAAAGCGGGATAGGCGCTTCGATTCGCCATATCCGCCCAAACCGGCCTGAACGCCCCAGTAGCTGAGAACGGTCAGCAATCCCAGGCCGGCATAAACATCCCACGGCAAAAGCTGGTGAGGGCGCAAGCTGCGCAGCCAGTAACCTGCCCCAAAGGCCAACCAAATACAAAGGCCATCCCCGAAGCAAGCTAGGGGCACCCACAGACGATGCGGATCCAAGCGAAGGGCGTAGCTGCGCAAAGGTTCCGTCTCCCTGGTGCGAAAGGACTCCGTCCCGCTAGCGCGATCGGCCAAGAGCTATCTCCTCCAAAAACGAAGACTGGGAACAATCTTATGAAAAGATTATCCCCTTGAGGCTGCAAGGACTCCGTCTCGCTAGCGCGATCGGCCAAGTTGACTCAAAAAACTGGTAATAACGGCGAGAAGTTGAGGATTAAGAGGCTCAGTTTCCCAGAGGAGCAATTTTCAAAGGGCTCCGTCCCGCTGCCGCAATAGGGCTGGCTACCGCCAACAACGACAGGCCAAAGGGCAACGAAAACTTGGGGATCAAATAGGCTTCCGCGGCAAAAATCTCTGCTAGAAGTTGATTGAGCCAAAGGGGCGGCATTTTCAAGTCTGGACTTTCCCGCAGGCGAAGTATTTTCTGGGCTAGGCGGATCCCTGCTGCCAGAGGGAAGAGAAAGCTGTTGAAAAAGGTAAAGGTATGAATTTGCAAGCCGGCGCTCTTGAGTAAGGAGAGAAGTTGTGCCGCTGTGTAGCGTCTCTTGTGGTGATTGAGCTCGTCATGGGCGCTCCACAGCCAGGGATAAGCCGGCACCGTGATCACCATGTAGCCAGATGGCTTTAACCTCTGGATGAGGGCTTCCAGAGCTGCTGTGTCTTCGTCTAAATGTTCCAGAACGTCCAGCAGAGCAATTAAATCAAATTGTTGAGAGCCAAAAGGGATCCGATGCGGCAATTCGCCTTCTTCCACAATCGCAATGCCACGAGCCCGGGCCAAAGGCAATGCTATTTCGCTTCTTTCCATGGCCCAGACTTGGCCAAACTGAGACAACATTTCCAGGTTGCCACCGCTGCCACATCCCGCTTCCAAGATACAAGCTGAGGGAGGAAGAGGGATCCCTGCAATAACCCGGCTGAGAATCTGTCGGCGGCCCACAAACCACCAATGTCGATCCTCTAGGCCTGCCATTTGTTCATAAGCTTTGGGATCCATAGTCGTCCCCAATGGTTGGGAACTTGTTAGGGAGAAAGCCTGGCCTTGCCCCAGCGGTTTTGGCGGTACCAGGCGGCCACATGGGGGCACCAAGCCTCGAAGTGGGGCCACATCAACTCGCACAGCTCGCGGATCTCCCGCTGGGCATCCTCCTTAGCCCGCAAATCCAGAAAGTGCATCAAGCTGCGGCAATTAAAAGACACTACAAAATGTTGGCGGATCCCGTAGCCGATGATGTTACGAGCATCCTCATAGGGCACCCCACACTCTTCGACCAGGCGATAATAGGCAATGGCCTGGCTGCGATACTGCTCAAGAATGATGTTTAGGGCCTCGGGAGAGATGGGCTTGAAGCCTTGGCGGGTTTTGGCTTTGCCTTCCTTGACGCTGGCGGGAACGTAAAATAGAGTTTCCAACTCTTGCAAAGCTAACTCTGCCCCGGTTTTGTCGGCAAAAGCAGAAGTTTCGTCCCAGCCCCCCGTATACGGGGGGCTAGGGGGCTGGTTGGGGGGGCCGGGCGGGGGGTTGGGGGGCGTTCTCCGGGGCCCAGACAAGAGTCTTTTGCCCAAATCGGCAATTTGCTGGCCTGTATATCGAAAAGATTGAACGTCGAAAGAAATTCCCACCCGATGAGTACGGGCCTGTTGCATGACAGCATGGGGAAAATAGCCTACCCCAAACGTGATCTGAGGGTGCTCCAGCGGCCCATAGTGGCCACGGTTGCCCTCCAGCAGATGCCGCACCACGGCCTCGCCATATTTTTCCGGGATCCGGCTTTCTGGGGTAACAAAATCAGGGCTGTGATCTTGGTGCATCGCCTGGTAGATCACCCGTTCGGGATCTGGGGTTTGGCTGAGCACCACCACTTGAAATAAGGCATCCACGGGCTGTGTCCCCAAAGCTAGAGACGACTGGCTAGTCTCACAGTATAGAGAGGATCAAGCCGCAAGCAGCCTTGCTATAGGAGCCTACGAGCCCGCGTTTCCTCTGCCAGCACCAAGTTTAGGCCCGGATTGCTGCGCATCAGCCCCGCCACGTAAAGGGTATAGACTTTCCCTGCCTCTAACTGGAGGTCAAACCGTTGCAAGGGAATGCTCCGGCCAGGAGACGACTGCCCACCTGGCGCGGGGGCTGAAGGAGCTATGGCCACCTGAATTTGGGTAAAGCCGGGTCGCATGGCTTGAAAGGTGGAAACTTGCCCGAAGGCCAACTGAGGTATCAGCACCCGCCCTTGCTCCCCCTGCCATTGCAGGGCCGGCGCATCAGGGGCAGCGTGAACAAACCGAACCAGGGCTTGGTCAAACAGCGAGTTGATGTTGTCTTCCAAAACTAAGGCCGTCACGCGATTGGGCTCGTCAGCAGCCACCACCGAGAACACTCCCCCGCCTCTGAGGTTGGCCACAGTTCTGGCCGCAACCGTTCGCGCTAGCGGAACGGAGTCCTTAAAACTCGCGGGCTGGCCAGGGCTGGTCGTCTCAGGGGTTGAAAACAAAACAATGTCGTACTCGCCCGCCGGCATACGCACGTACTCGCTCACCGAGCCATAGGCTACACCTTGAGCAGCCCTTACCCCCCCCACTTCCAAGTCGATCCGAGGGGCATTGGGGGCCACATGCACCAAGCGCACCTGGATCTCAGAAACTCCCGCGGATGCCGAAGGCATCGGGATGGCACAGCCGGACAAAAGCCCCGGCATTAAAGCCCCGCCCACCACGCAGAGGACTGCGCTCACCCACTGTCGCACCATGTTTACACTCACTCCTACTCCTCACACCCAGGGTTCATAAGGGAGATCGAGCGGAAGAGCCCTCTCGCTCCCCAAAAGTTCGGGTTAGCGCAAGGGATCCCATCCCCTGCCGCCAAGGAACCTGCTCTTGTCTTACCCCAGTTTTGCGCCTGATGCCATAGAGCCGGCCAGGATTTGCGGCCCCCCTAAATCAAAGGGATCCCGGCGGCCGGACCCAGAAGAGCTGGGCGAGAAGAGCGGCGGCTGAACAAGCGGAAATAGGTGCTGACGGCCAACTCTTTCAGCGGGAAAAGCAGGTAGGTGAGGGGGTTGATGGTAACGATGATGTTGCGGCAATCGCGCTTGGCCTGGGCCAGGATCTGGGCGGCCACCCAATCGCCTGACATGACTCCAATCGGGTTGAGCTGGCTCTTGAAGGGCCCGAGGATGAGCTTGCGCACCACACAGGGGGCATCGAGACGGCGTAGGGTAACCAGATCGCCCAGGGCCCGTTTGGAGAGCTCGTAGAGAGGGCTAAAAGCAGGGCTGACCTCGGCTTCGGAGGTGTTCACCCAAACCTCTTTGGTGGCCATTTCCCGATTGCCGCGCACCGTTTGGAAAAACAGCTCCATCAGGCGCCAAGCGGAGAAGGTGTTGACAGCATAGGACTGGTGGACCGACTCGGGATCCCGCTCCCCATGCACGTTGAGGCCGTGGTTGATCACCAAGATATCGACTCGTTCCAGGAGCCCGGCCAGGGATCCCTCCTGACCCACCTGCCAGTGGATGGTCTCCACCGGCTGGGGCTGGCCGTCCACTTCGATGGCGACCGAATCCGCATGGGAGCTGAGGGCGATGACTTTGGCCCCATGGCGGGAAAAGTGCTTCAAGAGGGCCCGGCCCAGAGTGCCAGAGGCACCGGTGACGGCCACGCGCTTGCCTTTAAAGGAGAGACTGGTGCCCATGATCCGATCCACTAAGGTCAGGGTGCCGCAAAAGTAGGCGTTGGTATCGTCGAAGTGGTGCCGCCAGTGGTAGGCGCGGTTGACATGCCACTGGGCAGGAGGAGCAGGGAAAGGCCCGGGTTGGTGGGTAATGTCCGTCTGCAGGGCCAGCCCCCAGCCGCGCAACATGCCGGCAACCAGAAAACTGGCCGAGTAGAGTACCCCCACCGCCGCCGCTAGGCCATACAGCCAGGATCCCTGTCCCAACAGCACCACCCAAGGGATCCCGGCCAGGATCATCGTCGCCGCTTCGGGGACATCGTGGTGCCACTGGGATTCTCGGTACAGCTTCGGGTCTACCACGCTGAGATCGGGGCGAAACAGGCGGTGGTGCAGAGTGTGCTTGGGCATCAGCCAGGGCCACTGGTGGGCCAGCCAATGGCGCCCATCCCGCACAACCTCGGCCCAAAGGACGGAAGCCAGGGCAACGACCCCAACCCCCAGCCACTGAGTTACGCTGCTAACATCCATAGGGCTTTGCCGGCAGTAGCCAAACCATCCTGGGCTCGCGGTCGCCTCTTGGCATCAATCTCAAAGCAGTTGGCGACCCTCAAAAATCATCGCAAAGATCCCTGAAAAGATCATCCCAGGCCGCAAGCAAGACGGCCAACGGCAGCTTTTGGGATCCCAGGAGCATGGTCTCAACCTCTTCTGCAAGCTTGTCTTCCCTCACCCCCAGCCCCTTTCCCAGCCCTCACCCCCAGCCCCTCTCCCAAAGGGAGAGGGGAGATAGAGATCAAGGGGCGGAGCTGGGAAGCTCGCGGATCTCAACCGTATCTCCCACTTGCAAACCTAAGGCCGCCGCCGTCCCGCCGCGGAACTCCAGCACGCCATCTACCAACTGGTCAGAGGGTGGCCCATAGACGGGGCAGGGTTGGGCGGGGCAACCGGGCACATCGGCAGCGATGTACACCACCTGGCCTTGGCGGAGAAAGATAATGTCCAGGTTGAGCAGGGTGTTAAACATCCAGAAGGCAGCCGGCTGGGGCGGGTCGAAGGGAAACCACATGCCGCGATCAGGCGGCAAATCGGTGCGAAACATCAGGCCCAGCCGCTGTTGCTCAGGGGTGCGGGCCACTTCCAGCTCAAAGCGCCGGCCAGCGATGGTGACTTCTGCTGCCACCGGCAGGTGCTGGGGCTCTCCTTTGGCCGAGGTCGCGTTGGCAACGGCTGCCGTCTCCTGGGCTTCTAAAGATGAGGATCCCCCAGCAGTACATCCCAGCAGCAGAGCCAGGCCTAAGGCAATCCCGCCCGCTGTGGCAACCCGGCGAGAGCGCCGCCCCTCCCTTGCCCGCAAACTCATCCCTTGTCTCCTGCCGAGCTAGCTGTGCAGGCTTGATCCTACCCTGCTCTTTAGGTTGAAGAGGGAGGGGATCCGTAGCCAGTTTGGCCGGGATCTCCTGCGGGCTTTGGCCTGTCGATCTCTCCTCAAGCGCAAAGAGCCATCCACCCCCAACCCGATACCATAGCCATAGAGTCTATCTATCGTTCCCCACCCGGCCAGGAGAGACCCCATGAAAGACCTTTTGAGCAGATCCTCGCTGAGCCGGAGCTCGCTTCTGGCTCTGTTTGGCCTATTGCTTTTGGGTCTCTGGCCCGCACAGGGGATGGGATCCCAGGAGGCCCCGGTGCGGATCCCGTTTGAGCCGACCGTGACCTATGGGGAAGGCTATGGAGAAGAGGCTGTGGCCCAACAAGCCCAAAGTCGCTTTGCGCTAAAGCTGTTTGATCGCCTGCTCCAGCAGCAGCCGCAAGAGAACCTCTTTTTCTCTCCTTTGAGCATTCACTTGGCTCTGAGCATGCTGTACAACGGCGCCGCTGGGGAAACGCAGGCGGCCATGGCCGAGGTGCTGGAGGCCCAAGACCTCTCCCTCCATGAGTTGAACTGGACCAATGCCCAGATGGCGCGCTGGCTGGTGGAGCGATCCCAAGCAGAAGGGCCGATCCAGGTGCAAATTGCCAACGGCCTTTGGGTCGATCAAACCCTCACCCTGCGGCCTCCCTTTTTGCAGGCGCTGGCCACCTATTACCAAGCAGTGGCCAATCGGGTGGAGCTGGGATCCCGCCAGACGGTGCAGGCGATTAACCGTTGGGTAGCCGAGCGCACCCAGGGCCAGATCGACCGCATCGTGGATCGCCTCAGCCGGGAAGACAGGCTGGTTTTGCTCAACGCCATTTACTTCAAGGGAGAGTGGACCCAACCCTTCGATCCGGCCCTGACAGAGCCCCAGCCCTTTACCCGCCCAGATGGCCGCCGTGTCCAAGTGCCGCTGATGGCCCAATCCGGTCGCTACGGCTACCGGGAGACCGAGCAGCTCCAGGTGGTGCGCCTGCCCTATGGGGAAGGGGAACTGGCTATGGTGATCCTGCTGCCCAAGCCAGGGGTGAGCCTGGAAGCCCTGCGACAGGAGCTCAGCCCAGAAACTTGGCAAGAATGGACGGGATCCCTGCCCACCCGCCCCGGCTCGCTGCGGCTCCCCAAGTTTAAGCTGGCCTACGAAACCGATCTGGTGCCGGCTTTGCAACAGTTGGGCCTGGGGATCGCCTTTTCCCCTCAGGCCGATTTCAGCCAGATGACCCCAGAGCCGACGCAGGTCAGTAGAGTCTTGCACAAGGCGGCCATCGAAGTAGATGAAAAGGGATCCGGGGCGGCAGCCGCCACCGGGGTCATCGTCTCCCGCACCGCCAGCGACCGGCAAGAGCCCTTCCAGTTCGTAGCAGATCGCCCCTTCTGGTTTGCCATTGTGGCCTCCGGAGCCAACCGGGAGGCGCAAACTGTGCTGTTTATGGGATCCGTAGTCAACCCCAAGTAGAGGGCTGTAGCTCTGCTGGAACCTCCGGCTTGGGCGCCCCCTCCTTTTCCACAAGCAACTGGGCACGGCTGGGACGGCCCCACAGCA
Organism: Synechococcus sp. RC10A2; assembly: GCF_047502605.1. Classification (NCBI taxonomy): domain Bacteria; kingdom Bacillati; phylum Cyanobacteriota; class Cyanophyceae; order Synechococcales; family Synechococcaceae; genus Synechococcus; species Synechococcus sp. RC10A2. The sequence continues at coordinate 36,903 of NZ_JANSHP010000057.1, read as the reverse complement.
CCTGCTCCTGCTGGTAAACCACCATGCCGGGTGGGGATCCCTTGGGTTTGAAGACGCACTTAGGGCGGGTATACACCACCGGTACCTGGTCGCTGAAGCGACCGCGGCTAAAATACGCCGCCAGATCGGCAGCCGCCTGCAGATCTTCACTTTCGGCCACCGCGCCCGGAGGCAGGCGCAACAGCACGTGGCTACCGGGGATCTCTTGGGCGTGAAACCACCAATCTTGGTCTTGGGCCACGCGGAAGGTCAGCCGATCATTTTGCCAGTTGTTGCGCCCCACCCAGATGGAGAAGCCGCTGGGGCTAGTGAAGCGATAGGGGTTGAAGCTGGCTGAAGAGGCCCGTCTGGATCCCTCTGCCCGGCTGGGGCTCTCTAGGTAGCCTTGTTGAATCAGCTCGGTCTCAACTTCTCGAAGGGCGGCCAAGTCCTGGGGATCCCGATAGGTTCCCAGATGCTGCAGGGTCGCTTCCACCTGCTCCAGGTAGCGGATCTCTTGCGCTACAGCTTCTAGCAAGGGCTGGACGGCCTCCTGGGCTCGTTTTTGTTTGCGGTGCTTGCGGTAGTAGGCCTGGGCGTTGAGAACAGCGTTTTTCTCCGGATCCAGCGGGATCTTGACCATCTGGCCGCTAAAAAAGTCTGGCAGCTCCATCAAGCTCAGCCCTGGCCGCCAGAGGTGGAGATGGGCCATGAGCAGATCGGCAGCCTGCTTGGAGGCTTCCGCTTGGGCCGAGTCGGCCAGCATCCTCTCGAAGTGCTCTTGCCGCTGGCGGAGTTTTTTCAGCAGGGCAGCCAGCTTTTGCCCCAGGCGCTGCCGCTCTCGCTCAAAGCGTTCGCGGTTGAGCTGGGCTTGGTAGTAGGCTTCCAGGAGCTGATGCAAGTTGGGTGTAGAGGGATCCCCGCCAGAGCCCCTCCAGCCGAGAACAGTGTACCCCTGGGGGGTAAGGGCCGGCTTAAACTGAGCCGTTTCCAGGCGGGCCAGCCAGTCCTGCCACCAAAAAAACAGGGCCTGCCACTCCTGGGGCGAGAGTTGGTTGCTGGGGGTTTGGGGTGGGATCCCGGCCTGCAGGCACATGGCCTCTGCCAAATGCCGGCTCAGGCCGCGGTAGCAGCGCAGCAGCCGCTGAGCAATGGGGCCAGGGATTAGGGCAAGACGCTCTTGCCACTGGGAGAAGGGCTCGGCTCGCTGGGGGATGGGATCGCTTAGGGCAGGGGGAGCTTCGTAAAGTAGACCTGGCTGCACCGGCCGTACCCGCGACTGTCGCTCGCTTACCCCGTGGCCGCAGGCCAAGATCATGCCCCCCTCGTCCACCAAGATGGCGTTGCTGTACTTGCCCATCACTTCCAGATAAAGGTGGCGTTGAGGGGGATCCGCGGGGCGAGGGGCAAAGCGAAAGTCAATCACCCGCTCCCACTCGTCCAGCAGCGCCAGCTCCGTCAGCGCCAAACCCCGCAGGTGCCGTTGCAGGTGTTGGCTAAAGGGCAAGTCCTCTGCTTCCTTGGGGGGAGCCTGACAGAGGTGAACTCGGGCCGCCTGAGGATGCCAAGACAGTAGCAAGCAAGGACGCGCCTTGAGGGTGCGCAGGCCAATCACCACCGTCCACAGATCCGTCTGCTGGATCCACTCCACGCGGGCAGGCAGCAAGGGATCCCCCCCGGCCTCAGCCCCTTTTAGATCTGCCAGCACAGCACGGAGGGTGGTCAGGTCAACCGGTTGCATCCCTGCTGCTCCTTGGGATCGGGCAACGCCTGGGGAACTGAACGAGGGCCTCCTTCCATTATCTGCCGCTCCCCTAGCTGGCGCTGGCAACAAAAAGACTCCGCCCAATCGACTTGAGCGGCAACCAAGGGGCTGCATTGGGGCAAGAGGCTTGGTACTTCCACCTTTGGGCTTTTTGGCCCAGGTGCCTTCAATTCTCAGGCAGAAACCCCGAGCTGCCTAGTCCTCGTCTTCATCGTCATATTCTTCATCATCGTACTCCTCCTCTTCCACTACCTCGTCCAGATCGAGCAGCACAGCATTGAGTTGGTCGAACAGGGCTGGCGAGTCCTCTGGGTTCAGTAGGTAGGGATCCCCCTCGTCAGGCAGGGCCACGTAGACCAGAACTGGGTCGAGGGGCGTAAAGATGCCGTATTTCTTGTCTTTGTAGAAGAAGGTAGCCAGCAGTTGGAATTCCTGGGCATCTTCCTCGCTTTCGCCCAGCTCGAACACATCTTCCTCTTCAACAGGGGGCAACTCTCCCTGCACCGTCAGGATGTCGAAGCCGTTTTGCTGCAGAGTCAAGTTCAACTCCTCCAAGACGGCCTGGATGGTGGGGATAGCAGCCTGGAGCTCCTCTGGATCCGGCTCATCCAGGATCCCTTCCATGTCCGCATCTCCGTTCACCGCTTGGCCGGGCTCTTCTTCCCCCTCCCAAACCAGAACTTTGATCACGGCGTCCACGGGCGTGGCCAGTGCATAGGCTTGTTCCTCAATGACCACCTGCCTCAGGATCTCGCATTTCAGAGGCTGGTTCTGCTCGTCGCGGAGCACTAAGGTTTCGCGGGATTCGGCCATGGAAAGCAACCCAGGGTAGGAAAATGAGGTCAACCAAAGCTTATTCTCCCATGTTCTGATCCCCCGCAGAACTCAGGGATCCTCGTCGGCACTGCCGGCTTCGGCCTGGGCCAGGGCTTCCAGAGCCAGCAGGATCTCCTCTTCTCGCTGGCTATAGGTCTCTTCATCGATCTCCCCCAGATCGAGCTGAATCTGGAGAGCGGTGAGTTCTTTCTGGAGGTTTTCTTTGCTGTCGAGTTGTGCCTCGGCCCGCTCGCGAATCTGCTCCGCCAACCACAGCAAGCTCTGGGCCGGCCACGTCAGCAATTGCCAAACCATCCCCGCGCCTCTCCCGTGGTTTAGGTCAATCCTAACAAGCGGATCCCACCTCCGCCTAAAGCCCGATAACCGATGCTCAGACCCTCCCAAAGGTGGCGCCATAGACCCGAAACAGAGGGATCCCTGCCGCTGGACTCTGCTGCTGGTTGCCGTTGCTCCTGTTCCAGCAACTCCAGCAGGTGGGTGTTGTTGGCTGCCCTGGCTGCTTCTAGACGATGGGCCAGAGAGACAGCGATGTTCCGCCGATGGCGGGCCAGAAAGCTAGCTCCACTCGCTTCAGCAGTTGCGCTCATAGAAATAGATAGAAAAAGGCCGAGGCAGTTGAACGGGCTATGGAGGTGTTGAGACGAGTGGGGATCGCCGAGCAAGCCGAGAAGTATCCTGGTCAACTTTCGGGGAGGCAGCAGCAGCGGGTGGCGATTGCCCGCGCTTTGGCCATAAATCCGGCGGTGATGCTCTTCGATGAGCCCACCTCGGCCTTGGATCCGGAGATGGTCAAAGAGGTGCTGGACGTGATGCGGGAGCTGGCCCGCTCGGGCATGACCATGGTGTGTGTAACCCACGAGATGAGCTTTGCCCGCGAGGTGGCGGATCGGATTGTCTTCTTCGACCGCGGCAAGATCGTGGAAGAAAACACCCCCCAAGAGTTTTTCAGCAACCCCAAGGAAGAGCGTTCTCGCCTTTTCTTGTCGCAGATCCTTTCCCACTAAGGGGCTGCGCTTAGAGAGGCGCAAGCCGTGCCAGAAAGGCCCCCTCCGGCTCTTGGTAGAGAATTTGTCCCTGCCAGCCGTTGGCGTGGGCACAGCGCAGCAGGGTTTCCGGATCCACAAACAGCCAGGGAAAGGGATCCCCGCGCTGCCCGCCGTACTCGGCCACAAAGTTCACCACCCTGGCTTTTGCCTCGCCCGCTGTTCTGCAGTCTCTCCCCTTCTCCCGATCCTCGGCTTCAGAATTAGCTGAACTTTCTACCTGCGGCAGATCCGCCGCGTCGCCCTCTTCACTGAGATCGGCTAGATCGGTGGAATCCACAAGCAACTGGCCGGTGGGCTGAACCCAGTGGCGGGCCAAGCTTAAAAAGCGCTCCAACCCCGCCAGGGATCCCACCAGGCCGGCGCCGTTCATCAGCAGCAGCAGCGTATCGAAGGGCTCTTCCGGCCCCTCCCAGTGGAACAGGTCGGCGGCGATGCGGCAATGCACCCCCCGTTCGGCCATGATCTGCAACGCCACCGGCGAGCGATCCAGGGCGGCTACGGCAAACCCCTCCTCCTGCAACAGCAGGCTGTGGCGGCCCGTGCCGGCGCCAATGTCCAGCACCCGACCGCGGCAGAGCTCTAAGGCCAGGGCCTCCACCTCCGGCAGCTCTTGGGTGAAGAACACCTCCGGCGAGACCACCTGGGGCTCCTCTGCCAGCGGGATCCCCTCGGCGCTGTAGGCGTGCAAGAGCAGGGATCCCCTCGCCTGGCCCCGGTGCCAGTCCCACAGGGCTTGCTCGAGCGGATCCTGAGGCAAAGGGTTTTCGACAACCTCTATCATGGGACTCTATCATGGAAAGGGAAAGCTAGAGTCTTGCCCCAATGGCCATTGCCGCATTTCTTTACGCTGCCGCTTTGGTTCTTTTGCTGATCGCAGGAGTCGTTTGGGCCACCTCTCAGCCGGCTAACTTGGAGACCGAGCCACAGGCCGGCGCACCTCCAGAAGAGCCCCCGGCAACCCCATCTGTTCCTGTTTCCATTGTGGAGCAACTGGAGCGCCAATACCGCAACAGCCCTTCCTACCGTCCCGATCCTTAGCGTATGCTTCAAGAAAGTTCTTGAAGATCCTTGAAGAGGGGGGGTCCAAGAGCTTCCTGAAGGCGTGAGCGGTACCCCTGCTGTCCGGATTCTGCTGTTCTCTTCCTTGGGGCCCATGGCTGCGAAGTCTCCACCCCCTATCGTCTACATTGCCCTAGGGCTATTGCTCCTCTGGGGTGGTCATCGCGCCTGGCAGGCGGGCTACATCCGCTGGCCAGAAGGGATCCCTCTGCCAGGGTTGGGCGGTAGGGCCCAAGATCTGCTCTTAACCAGCGGCGAGCGCACCCTGTTTGCCGATAGCAGTCCCGCCGCCGTGGCTGCAGCAGAGCTGTTGCGCCAGGGCAATTTCGGCGCGGCGATCCCGCTCCTAGAGATGGGGCTACAGAACAACCGCAACGACCCGGAAGCTCGCATTTTCCTCAACAACGCCCGCGCCCAGCAGCAGGGCAACCCCTTGAGCATAGCCGTGGTGGTGCCCATCTCCAGCAACCCCAACCGCGCCAAGGAGACCCTGCGCGGCGTGGCCCAGGCCCAAGAGGAGCTATTTCAGCAAGGGGGTATTGCAGGGCGGCTGCTGCGGGTGGTGATTGCCGACGACGGGGATAACCCAGAGCGAGCGGCGGCAGTGGCCAAAGCCCTGGTGGGCCAGCCCGAGATCCTGGGGGTGATCGGCCACAACGCCAGCGATGCCACCCTGGCGGCGGCTGAGATCTATCAGTCTGCCGGCCTGGCCATGATCTCCTCCACCTCCACCAGCACCCGCATCAGCCTGCTGGGGAACGCCATCTTTCGCACCGTCCCCTCCGACCAGATTGCTGGCACGCAACTGGCCCGCTATGTCCTTAACAAACTGCGCCTGCAGAGGGTGGCCATCTTCTACAACCCCAACAGCGCCTACAGCACCAGCCTGCGCGACGCCTTTGCCGCTACCCTGACCAGCGAAGGGGGCGTTGTGCTGGCGACCTTCGACCTGTCGGCAGCCGATTTCAACCCCCAGGCCAGCCTGCAGACAGCTCTGGGGCAGGGATCTCAGGCGGCTTTCTTGGCGCCCACGGCTTCCGTGGCCGAAAAAGCCCGGGCCGGCGCCCGCGAGCCCCCTGCCCGTGCCCAGCCCCTCCCCCGGGGGGGCGGGGAAGCGCTGTTAAGTCTCACCACCCTCAAGGAAGGGGGGGCAGCAGTAGAGGGGCTGGTGGTGGCGGTGCCCTGGCATCCCGACGTGCCCCGCAACCGCGGCTTTGCCCAGAAGGCAGCCCAGATGTGGGGAGGGCAGGTGAGTTGGCGCACGGCACTGGCCTACGACGCCACCCGTGTTTTTCTCCAGGCTATTCGGCAGGGATCCCCCAGCCGCAGCGGCATTCTCACTGCCCTGGGCGACCCCAACTTCCGCTTGCCAGACGGCGCTTCCGGGGAGGTGCGCTTTTTGCCCTCCGGCGACCGCGATGCTCCCCATGTGCTGGTGCGCATTGAACGGGGCAACCGCTCCGGCACCGGCTACGATTTTGTGCCCCTCCCCTAGGGCAGGCGCTACAGTAGGGGGTGCTCTCCATCTCCTCAGCTTGGACAGATCCCATGCCCAGCCGGATCACCGCGTGTTTTCAGGCGCTGCGCAGCCGCGGCGAAGCCGCCCTCATCCCCTACCTCACCGCCGGGGATCCCAACTTGGAAACCACCTTTGCGGCCCTGCAAGTTTTGGAGGAGAACGGCGCCGACCTCATCGAGTTGGGGGTGCCCTATTCGGATCCCCTGGCCGATGGGCCGGTGATCCAGGCAGCAGCCACCCGCGCCCTCAGCCGGGGCGTCACCTTGGGCGACATCTTGCAGGGCTTGCGGGGCCTCTCGCTGCGGGCTCCCCTCGTCCTGTTCACCTACTACAACCCCATCCACCAGCTCGGCATCCCCACCTTTGTGCGGCAACTGCGCCAGGCCGGCTGTGCCGGCTTGGTCGTCCCCGACCTGCCCCTGGAAGAGGCCGGATCCCTGCGGGAAGCAACGCAGGCGGAGGGGATCGACCTCATCCTGCTGGTGGCCCCCACCAGCCCCGCCGAGCGAATGCGCCGTATTGCCCAACAGTCCAGCGGCTTTATCTACCTGGTCAGCACCACCGGCGTCACCGGCGAACGGGCCACCCTGGAGCAGCGGATCCCGGCCTTGCTGCAGCAACTGCGCCAATACACCTCCCTGCCGATTGGGGTAGGCTTCGGCATCTCCACCCCCGACCAGGCCCGCCAGATTGCTCTCTGGGGAGCGGATGCGGCGATCGTGGGCAGTGCCTTTGTGCAACGGCTGGCCAAGGCCCCCACCCCCGCCCAAGGGCTGCAACAAATTGCCCACTTCTGCCGGGATCTCAAAGCTGCCCTGCAAGGCATAGGTACCCCGCAACATTGACTGCTGCAGTGTGTGGGCAAGAGGCTTGCCTTTATCTCAAAACAAGTGAAACGAATGTTTACATTTTTTTACTGCCCTCGCCGACCAGTTTCTGGCCTGCTGACCCAACAGAGCCAGAGGATTGGCGGCCAAGCAGACACTCTGGTGCCTGTTTATTTGTAAATCTTCACAAAACACTCATCCCTCCCACGCTATAAAATTGACCTGGATGCTCGGCTGTCTGAAAGTCGCAGAGGTTCTTGACCTGTCTCAAAATCTGGGGCTTCGGTGGGGGTAGTTTTGAGCAACCCGCTCCACAGGATCCCCGGTTTTTGGGCAAGGAGGATCCCGCAAACAACAGAGTTTGGGATCCCACTTTTGAGAGGTTCAGCCAGTCGCCCATCGCTTTTTGGAAAGACCAGAAGGAGATCCATCATGCAAGACGCCTTTACCCGGGTGATCGCTCAGGCAGATGCACGCGGTGCCTTTTTAAGTGATCAAGACTTCGACCGTCTGGCGGCTTTGGTGGCAGAAGGCAACAAACGCCTGGATGCTGTCAACCGCATGACCAGCAACGCCGCCCAAATCGTAACCAACGCGGCTCGTTCCCTGTTTGCCCAGGAGCCGGATCTGATCGCCCCTGGCGGTAATGCCTACACCAACCGTCGCATGGCCGCCTGCCTGCGGGACATGGAGATCATCTTGCGCTACATCACCTACGCCACCTTGGCGGGGGATAGCTCGGTGCTGGAAGATCGCTGCCTCAACGGCCTGCGGGAGACCTACATTGCGCTGGGGGTGCCCACCAGCTCCATGGCCAACGCCATTGCGGCCATGAAGAAGGAAGCCCTGGCCAAGATCATGGATCCGAACGGCATCACCCCTGGCGACTGCTCGGCGCTGCAAAGCGAGGTGGCCAGCTACTTCGACAAGGCGGCTGCCGCCATTGTTTAAGTTAAAAGCGGTCGTCCCTCTTTAAAGCTCCGTGAGATCGCCTAGATCCCTTTTTTCCGACAGGCAGACAGGCATTCCCAACTTGGAGGAGTGCCGGCTGCTCAACTAAGACTTTTGCTAACAGTCAACGCATTTAGGAGTTGCAAGGTGAAAACTGTCATTACCGAAGCGATTGCCGCTGCTGACAATCAAGGGCGTTTTCTCAATGCCAGCGAGCTGCAGGCCGTTAATGGTCGTTACCAGCGCGCTGCTGCCTCTCTGGAAGCGGCCCGTGTCTTGACCCAAAACCAACAAACGCTGGTGCGCGAAGCGGTGCAGGAAGTGTTCAAGCGCTTCCCCTACCTGACCCAGCCGGGCGAAATGGGTCACGGCGATGTGTTTCAGGCCAAGTGTGCCCGCGACATTGGCTACTACCTGCGCTTTATCACCTACTCGCTGGTTGCAGGCGGCACGGGCCCCCTCGATGAATACCTGGTGGCGGGCCTGCGGGAGGTGAACCGCTCCTTTAACCTCTCCCCGAGCTGGTACATTGTAGCTCTGCAGCACATGAAGAGCCGTGCTCTGGGCATGCTGAAGGGCCAAGCGGCGAACGAAGCAGCCATTTACTTCGACTACGCCATCAACGCCCTTAGCTAAGGGATGCCAGAGTAGAGATCCCGTTTTTGGGGGAGCGATCTCTTTCTTCGTCTTCCAATTGAGTGCCCCTACAGAGCAGGCAGCAGCCCAAGTGGAGCTGAGCTGGTCGTTTCCAGGTTTTCGGCGCCGCGGCTCTCTTCGAGCCAGCTAGGTTGTCTGCCTGCTTCCCAAGCTTTTGTGCCTGGGTACAGTTCTGCCTCTAGAGGTGGCTTTTGCGGCCTCTCTGGCGGTCAGGAGGTCTTCGTGCCCAGGTGCCGCACAAAGTTGAACTCGACTCGGGGGAAAACGATGTTTGGTCAAAGCACCAGCGGCCCTGAAACTTTGACGGAAGCCGGCAGCCGGGTTTACAAGGTTGAGTACACTGGCCTGCTCAACCCACCCGATGCTCTGGCCACCTCGGCTAAGGTGCGTCGCAGTACCATGAGCATCACAGTTCCTTACAGCCGGCTGTCCACGGAGATGCAGCGCATTCTGCGGATGGGCGGCAAAATCGTGCAGGTCACTGCTCTATCGGCGGCCCCTGCCCAGAGCAACGGCGCTGCTGAGTAAGGGATCCCTCTGCTCAACGGCAGTCATCGGCAAGGTGGCCTCGATTCCATGGACGGCTCTGCAAGGGTTCCCATGACATCCAACACGGCGGTGCTGCCCCAGCCGCTCACCTGGGAGCAGGCGATAGCGCGGCTGCAGGGGGATGACCCGCAAGATCGGTACTATGCCGCTTGGTACTTGGGCACGGTTCGGGATCCGCGGGGGGTAGAGCCACTGCTGTTGGCGTTGCGAGATGAGCGGGATCGCACCGCCTTGGGGGGCTACCCGCTACGGCGCAATGCGGCCAAAGCCCTTGGGCAAATTGGCGACGTGCGGGCCGTGCCCGGCCTGATCGAGGCCCTTGGCTGTAGCGATCTGCATGTGCGGGAAGAGGCTGCCTATGCCCTGGCCCAGTTGGGAGACCGGCGGGCGGTGGCTCCCTTGCTGGCCTTGCTGCAGTCGCGGGAGCAGGAGCAGCCCTGGGAAGCCTTCATCGAGGCGCTGGGCCAGCTCAACGCCACCGAGGCCGAGGCGGCGATTCGGCCTTTCTTAAGCCACCCCTCGGAGCGGGTGCGTTCGGCAGCCGCTTGGGTGCTCTATCGCTTTACACAAGCCGAGGAGCTGACCCAAGTTCTGGTGGCGCTGCTGGCCCACCCCAATTTCAGCCTGCGCCAGGCGGCCCTTTTCGATCTGGCAGAATCCGGCTGGGTGGCAGGGGCGCCGCTGTTGGCGACAGCCGATGTGGCGCTTAACCTGCGCATCAATGCTCTGAAGCGACTGTTCGACGTGGCGCTGCAGTTAGGGCGAGTGCCGCCGGATCGGGTGGCAGCAGCGATCATCCCGCAACTGGACAGGCTGTTCTAGACGTGAAAGGGCTTGGGGCTCTCCCCCCCTATTGGCTCGCTTGGATGTTTCGTTAGTTTTTTACTTACCTTGGCCTCTGGGTTGTCTATGTCCTCTTCCTCGGCTGCGCAAGTGCTTCCCGCTGCTGTGGCTCAACTGGCCGCTGAACTGGAACAGGCCACCTCAGCGGAAGAACTGTTGCGGGTGGTGAGAGCGCTGGGATCCTTGGGCCACGTGGAAGGGATCCCCCTGCTCATTCGCGCCTTTGGCTTCAACCGCCCTGCCGTGGGGGAGGCCGCGCTGGAAGAGGTGTTGCGCTTTGGGGAGGCGGCGGTAGGGCCTTTGCTGGCCAACATCGATGGCTTCGACTATGGGGCGCGCGCCTATTCGGTGCGGGCGTTGGCCCGTATCGGCCACGGCGATGCCTACCCCTTTTTGGCGGAAGCCATTGTGGCGGACTTCGCCCCCAGCGTGCGGCGAGCGGCGGCCCGTGGGCTGGGACAGGTAGCGGCACGGCGGCCCCTCTCCGATCAAGAGCGAGCCTTGCACCTGTTGCGGCAATGCCTGGGCGACGCCGACTGGGGAGTTCGCTATGCCGCCGTCGGATCCCTGACGGATTTGGCTCGGCTGGGAGAGGCGTCCCTGCGATCTGCCGTCGAGGCAGCCCTGCAAATGGCCTTGCAGGATGCGGATCCCTTGATTCCCCTACGCGCCCGCCTAAGCCAGCAGGAGCTGGCTGCTGAACCATAACCCCTGCCATTTTGTTGTTTCGTTTCCTCAGGAGCATAACCTATGACTCTTCCGCTGCTTGCCGATCGCCCCACCACGCAAAGCGTGCGGGTGGAGCGCTACTTTGTACCCAGCGACGAAACCCCGCCCGCCTATCGCCCCGACGACCCGACGGGCATCGAAAATGTCATCCGCGCCGCCTACCGGCAGATCTTCAGCGAACACCTGATGCTGGAGAGCTACCGGCAAAAAGCGCTGGAGTCCCAGCTGCGCAACGGGGCGATCTCGGTGAAGGAGTTTATCCGTGGCCTGGGCAAGTCGGAGGTGTACCGGGATCTGGTCATGGTTCCTAACGACAACTACCGCTTCGTCGAGATCACCTTCCAGCGCTTCCTGGGCCGGCCCACCTACAGCCAGCAGGAGCGCATCAAGTACTCCATCATCCTGGCCACCCGCGGTCTGAACGGCTTTATCGACGCCGTTGTCGACAGTGAGGAGTACAACGCCGCCTTCGGGGACGATGTGGTGCCTTACCAGCGCCGCCGCCTTTCCGAGAAGCCGACCAACTTGCTCAACCCCCGCTACGGGGCGCGGTGGCGGGATGTTTCCGGCGTGAAGCGCTCGACGCGGGAAGTGGTGCGCACCTACCGGATTACTCGGCCTCCCAAGCCCGGGGATCCGGAAAACTTCCTCAACATGGCCCGCATGCTCAATCCCAAGCCGGCAGCGCGGCAAAACATCAGCGTCTTCGATCTGAAGATCCCCGACATGACCACCAACCGCCGCTGAGGGTTGGGCCTCCTACCCACTGCGCCCTTGCCAAGCTCTCAAGCCGATCATCCGACGCCGTTCGGGTGGATCGGCTCTTCGGCTTGGTTGGGGCAAGATTCGTTATAATCTGGGTGATGCTTCTTAACACTTGGGTTACATGAACAAGCCAGTTGTGCGGGCTTTTTTTGTCGGCAAGGCGGTGGCCGACGTGCTGCGAGAGCGCCTGGAGAGCACCCTTGCCGACCTTGCCGGGGAAGTGGGCAAGGTGTGGGCGGAGCTCCAAGAGGGCTGGCAGACCTTTGCCCAGGATGTCATGGCCCGGGCTGAGGCGGAAGCATCGCTAGCTGCCCAGGAAATGGCGGCACCCCCCTTCAAGGCAGAAGACCTGCAGGCAACCCTAGACGACCTGCGGGCAGAGGTGGCGCAGTTGCGCTCCGAATTGCAGAAGTATCGGAGTCGAAACGCTTGAACGCCAGCACACTCCCATCCCGAGCCGTTTTGGGATCCGAACCCGCCAAGCCCTATACCGCCTACCGTTGGGCTCGAGAAAACTACACCCGCTGGGGCCGCCTCATTGATATTTGGCGATTTGTGCTCACCTGGCTGTTTTACCTCTGGCTGGATCAGCAGGCGTGGAGCTACGGGGGGCAGCCCACAGCGGAGCGCAAAGCCAAACGCCGCCGCGCCAGGGCCATCTGGATCCGCGAGACGCTGCTCCACCTCGGTCCTACTTTTATCAAGGTGGGGCAGTTTTTCTCCACCCGGGCCGATCTCTTCCCCTCCGAGTACGTCGAGGAGCTGTCCAAGCTGCAGGATCGGGTGCCTGCTTTTGGCTACGAACAGGTGGCAGCCATCGTGCAGCAAGAGTTGGGCAAGCCCATTGAGCAGATCTACAGCTATTTCGATCCCACCCCCTTGGCGGCGGCCAGCTTGGGGCAGGTGCATCGGGCCAAGCTCAAGACCGGCGAAGAAGTGGTGGTCAAGGTGCAGCGTCCGGGCCTGACCCGCCTGTTCACGATCGATCTGGAGATCTGCCGCGGTATTGCCGAGTTCTTTCAGTACCACACCCGTTGGGGCGGGCCGGGCCGCGACTGGATCGGCATCTACGAAGAGTGTCGGCGCACCCTCTGGGAGGAAGTGGACTACCTCAACGAGGGCCGCAACGCCGACACCTTTCGCCGCAACTTTCGGGACATGCCACAAATTGCCGTCCCCAAAGTGTACTGGCGCTACACTTCCCCCCGCCTGCTGACGCTGGAATACCTGCCAGGGATCAAGATCAGCGACTACGAAGCCCTGAGCGCGGCGGGGCTGGATCGCAAGCTCTTGGCCCGCTTGGGGGCAGAGGCCTATTTGCGGCAACTGCTCAAAGACGGCTTTTTTCACGCCGATCCCCACCCTGGCAACATTGCCGTCAAGCCGGATGGCACGCTGATCTTCTACGACTTCGGCATGATGGGGCGCATTCGCCCTGGCATCAAGGAAAAGTTGGTGGCCATGCTGGCGGCTGTGGTGGCCAAAAATGCCGACCTGGTGGTGGCCTCGCTGGTGGAGCTGGGCGTGTTGGTGCCCACTGCCGATCTGGCGCCAGTACGCCGCTCGGTGCAGTACATGTTGGATCACTTCATGGACAAGCCCTTTTCCAACAGCTCCGACGAGATCTCGGTGATGGCCATCAGCGAAGACCTCTACGAGCTGGCCTACGATCAGCCGTTTCGCTTTCCCGCCACCTTTACCTTTGTGATGCGGGCCCTGACCACGTTGGAGGGGCTGGGGAAAAGCTTGGATCCGGAGTTCAATTTCCTGGAAGTGGCCAAGCCTTTCGCGGAGGAGCTGATGAACGGCAGCAAACCGGAGACGGAGACTCTGCTAGCCCAGGTCAGCCGCCAGGCGGCAGAGTTCACCAGCAGCAGCCTCAGCTTGCCCCGCCGTCTTGAAGCGACCTTGAGCAAGCTGGAACAGGGGGAGCTACGCCTGCGGGTGCGATCCAGCGAGGCAGAGCGTTTGCTGCGCAAGCTGAACAGCACCGGACGGGGAGTTATCTACGCGGTGTTGTTTGCAACTTTTTTTCTCAGCGCAACCCAGCTATTTTCGGCTGGGCATGCTACTTTAGCGATCGTCACCCTGGCTTTGGCCGTTCTCGCCGCTTTGGCGCTGGTCAGGGTACTCTTAAAGGCAAATGGATCAGAGCCACTGATGTGATGCGACGATATGCCTGCGCTACGGATCCAGGCAAGGTCCGCAGCAGCAATCAGGATGCCTACTACTGTGATCCAGAAGGACGTTACTTCATCGTTGCCGATGGCATGGGAGGGCACGCTGCCGGAGCAACAGCCAGCCTGTTGGCGGTCGAGGTCATTCGCGAGTGCCTTGAGCGGGGTTGGCAGACCGTGCCAGCGCCCAAGCTGCTCAGCGAGGCGATAGAAGCGGCCAACGAGGCCATTCTTAAAGACCAACGAGAAAACCCGGAGCGGGCCGACATGGGCACCACCGTGGTGGTGGCTCTGGTGGATCCCAACAACAATTGCTGGAGCGCTCACATCGGCGACTCTCGCCTTTACCGCCTCCGCGGATCTGAGATGCAGCAGATGACGGAGGATCACACCTTGGTAGCTCGCTCGGTTCGCCAAGGGGAGTTGACCCAGGCGCAAGCCCGCATGCACCCCTGGCGCCACATTCTCGAGCGCTGCCTGGGCCGCCCCGATGCAGGGCCGCCTGCTGTTCAGCCGATTACAATGCGCCCTGGGGATCGCCTGCTGTTGTGTAGTGACGGGCTCACCGAAGAGCTAGATGACGAGGTCATCGCCGAGTACTGCCTGAAGGTGGAGGATTTGGATCAACTGGCCTGCCAGTTGGTCGAGGCGGCCAAAGAGCGGGGCGGTCGGGACAACATCACGGTGGTGATCGCCGAATACGCCTAGTTCGCGGCCAGCTAGAGACGGTATTGCCGGTACACTTCGCCGGCAGCCCGGTGCAGGAGCGAGTGGCGGTAGACAAGCTGAGCGAGGTCGTTGCCGTAGCCGCCGCCGATAACGCAGGCAACGGGGTAGCCTCGCTTTAAGCAGGTGTCCAGCACCTGCATATCGCGGCGGAAGAGCCCCTCGTCGCTGAGGGCCAGCTTGCCCAAGAGATCTTCGCGGTGGGGATCCACCCCCGCATCATAGAGCACCAGATCCGGGCGCACCTGAGCCAACAGATCGGGCAGGTAGTCGGCCAGGGTTTGCAGATAAGCTTCGTCTTCCAGGCCCACCGGCAGGGGCACGTCCAGGTCGCTGGCCTGCTTGGTGGCGGGGAAGTTGGCGGCGCAGTGCATGGAAAAGGTAAACACCCGCGGCTCGGAGCGGAAGATCCAGGCGGTGCCGTCGCCCTGGTGCACATCCAGGTCTACAATCAGAACCTTTTGCACCAGCCCCTGCTGCAGCAGGACTTGGGCGGCGATGGCCAGGTCGTTGAAAATACAGAAGCCGGAGCCGTAGGCGGGAAAGGCGTGGTGGGTGCCGCCGGCGGTGTTGCAGGCCAGGCCGTGGCGCAGGGCCAATTGGGCGGTCAGGACGGTGCCGCCCACCGCGCGACAGGTGCGCTGCACCAGCTCGGGACTCCAGGGCAGGCCGATGCGCCGCTGCAGTTTGGCCTCCAGGGATCCCTCGCAGTAGGCCCGCACGTACTCTGGCGTGTGCACCGATTCGATCCAAGCCAGGGGGGGGAGTTCCGGCTGATGCACTTGCTGAGGGCGGATCACCCCTTCCCGCAGCAGCAGCTCGTGCAGGAGGCGGAATTTGGGCATGGGAAAGCGATGGCCCGGCGGCAGGGGGGCGCTGTAGTCGGGGTGGTAAACGACGGGCAAAGACATTCCAAGCAACCGGATCGACGGGGGTGAGCATAGCCTATTGGGGCCCCAGTGCTTATGGTAGAGGTAGCCCACTCTGGCCGGATCCCTGCGGGGGCTCTGCGCTGTTCTCTCTACCGCCGCGATTCCCTATGTTTACTGCGTCGGATCCCTTTTTGGGTCGCCTCTTGGCCCAGCGCTATCGCCTGACCCATCTGCTGGGGCAAGGAGGCATGGGGCGGGTCTACTTGGCCCAGGATCTGCTTTTTGGCGGGGTGGAAGTGGCCGTTAAGCTGCTCTCCCAGCCGGCGATGGACGAGCAGGCCCGCCTGCGCTTTGAGCGGGAAGCCAAAGCCTGCGCCGCTTTGGGCCAGAAAAGCCTGCACATTGTCAAGGTAAGCGACTACGGCATCACTGCCGATGGGGTGCCTTTCTATGTGATGGAATACCTCAACGGCCAAACCCTCAAGGACATTCTGGCGACGGGATCTCTGCCGCTGGAGCGCTTTTTTCGGCTGGCCCGCCAAATTGGCCTGGGGCTCAAAGCAGCCCACGAAGGGATCCTCCTGGAAGGACAGCGGATCCAGGTGATCCACCGCGACCTCAAGCCGGCCAACGTGATCGTGCTGGCCGACGAAAGCTTGGGGGAGCTGGCGAAGCTGGTGGACTTTGGCATTGCCAAGCTGCTCAACACCCGCGAGTCGCTCAGCCTTACCCACGCCTACCTGGGGACGCTGGCCTACTCCTCCCCGGAGCAACTGGAAGGGTTGCCGCTGGATGCCCGCTCCGACATCTACAGCTTCGGGATCATGCTCTACCAGATGGTGTCCGGCCAGATGCCCCTCCAGCCTACCACCGAATCTTTCCCGGGCTGGTACCAGGCCCACCACAAGCAGCGTCCCCTGCCTTTGGAAGAGCTGGGACTGCCGTTGGCGCTGCCCGCCGGTTTGTCGGATCTGATCCTCAGTTGTTTGGCCAAAGATCCGGCCGCCCGTCCGCCCACGGTGGCCAATGTGTTGGCGGAGCTGGAGCGCATCCAAGCCAGAGCGCAGGGATCCCCCAGAGGAGCTTCCCAGGCTGTTGCCCTTCAATTTCCAGCGATCCCCTCTGGCCCGCTTTTTCCCTCGGCGCCCCCCCTGGCCACGGCCGGCACGCTGCGGCTTGCGCCCCCGACAATGGCCAGCGAGAACAGGGGATCCCTGCTCTGGGCCCGCCTGATCCCCTTCTTGGGGGGCAGTTTGCTGGGCTTGGCCTTGGTGAGTTGGGGGTTGGGACGGTTGCTGCAGCGCCCTGCGGCTCCGGTGCTCTCCGGCTCTCGCCCCTCGCCAGCTGCCACGGAGTTAGAGGATGAGCGCCCAGGAGCGGAGGCGCAGCCCGATACGGCCCCTGAAGTTCTCGTTCCGGATATCCTTGGCAGCAGTGCTGGGCAGGACGAGGGCGCAACCCGTCGGGATCCGGCACCGGAGCTAGAACCCTACAGCGGGCCGGTGTTGCGCGCCTTCCCTCTCCAGACTTCCCGCGAGGTGGTGCGGGCCGCCCTGGGATCCCCCAGCCAGCAGGGGCGAGGCGCTCGGCCCAACACCGTCTACGACCTGTACCGCTTGGGCAGCATGAACTTGAGCCTCACCTACGACGAATCCAGCCTGGCGCTGCAACAAATCGAGGCCACCGTCGCCGACGACGTGCCCGCCCCGCAGGCGGAAGGGCTGCTGGAAGACATGCTGCAGGCCCCCTTGCCCCCCCAGTTGCAGCGAGAACTGCAGGCGGTGCGGGAAAACCGTTCTGAGCGCGTCCAGTTCCGCGTCGGCCCCTGGTCTGGCGTGGTCGAGCGCACCCCCCAGGGCCACCTCTACATGGCCGTTTGGGATCCCCCGCCCACCGTCCCCGTTGCCCAGCCCCGCCCAGCCCCCAGAGCCACTCCAGCCGCCGCCGGCCCTCGTCCCGGCCAGACCCTGCAGGAGCTGCTGCGCCGCGCGCGCGAATTGCGGGGAGATTGAGCCATGTCTGCTTCTGAAGACAAGAATTCCCTACGGGGCACCGTCGCTCGCTTCTTCAAGACCCTGGCGAGGCCCTTTCCGGTCGGGCCTACGGCCCTCCTCAAGCCTGCTCCCCCCAAACGCCCGGTGCGCCTGCAGATCACCTGCCCAGGAGAGCCTCCCCAGGTGTTTGTCCTGCAGGGATCCGACATTCTTGGTCGCAGCCAGACGGTGGCCACCATCCGCATCCCCGCCCCTGCGGTGAGCCATCTGCACGCCCGCATTCGCCCGCGTCCGGGCTGGCGTCTGCCTGGCTTGGGGTGGCGGATCCCTCTGCATCCCCTCCTCTACTGGCTGGGGTGGAACGCTGGTCGCTACCAACTGGAAGATCAAGACTCCACCAACGGCGTCTTTCGCCTCAAGCCCTTTGGCGGCGCCGAGCGGGTGCGGCGGGTGATCCTGCGCCACGGCCAGCGACTCAGCCTTGGCCCGCCCCGGGATCCGGAGAGCGTGGTTATTCAGGTGTTGGATCCACCGCCGCCGCAGGTGTACGGGGTGCGCGGCTGCCTGATCCTGATGGCGCTCTTGGGGCTGGGGGCGAGGCTTTGGATCGGCCATGAGTGGAGCAAGTTCTCAGTAGAACCGCCGCTGGCCGCCGATCGCAACCCCCTGATCGTCCTGGCCGGGGATCGGCAAACCGAGCTGCGCCGCCACCAGGGGGATCTCTACCGGGAGCTGCCCAACCTGGAAGCCTTTGGCCCGATTCTGCCCAAAGTGGTGGTGGCCGCCGAAGATCACCGCTTCTACTCCCACTTCGGGGTCGATCTGCTGGGCATTGCCCGCGCCTTTTGGGTCAACCTGCGCTCCGGGGAGGTGCAGCAGGGGGGCAGCTCCATCAGCCAACAACTGGCTCGCACCGTCTTGCGCGACTACACCGGCTCAGGCAACACCTTTGGCCGCAAGCTGCGGGAGGCCGTCGCCGCCCTCAAGCTGGAACGGCGCTACAGCAAAGACGAAATCCTCACCCTCTACCTCAACAACGTCTACCTGGGCAACGGCCTCTACGGCTTTGAGACCGCCGCCCAGTTCTACTTCGGGATCCCCAGCCGCCAGCTCAGCCTTTCCGAAGCCGCCACCCTGGCCGCCATTCTGCCCGCCCCCAACGCCTTCAACCCCGTCGCCAACTACGAGGCCGCCGTGCGGGGCCGGGATCGGGTGTTGGATCGCCTCAGCGAGCTCAAAGTTTTCCCGGAAGAGGAGATTCGGCGGGCCCGGCGCAGCCGCCTCACCCTCAACCCCAACCTGCGCTCCCAGACCTCGACAGTTGCCCCCTACTTCTACAGCACCGTCTTCCAGGAGCTGCGGCAGCTTTTGGGGCAAGATCTCTCGGCAGAGGGCAACTTCGTCATCGAGACGACGCTGCATTTGCCCTACCAGCGGCTGGCGGAGCAGGCCCTGGCCCAAACGGTGCGCGAGGTGGGATCCCGCCTGGGCTTCAACCAAGGCGCCTTGGTCAGCCTCGACAGCCGCAACGGCGAGATCCTAGCTCTCGTGGGCGGGATCGACTACACCGCCAGCCCCTTTAACCGTGCCACCCAAGCCCAACGGCAGCCCGGATCCACCTTCAAAGTCTTCGCCTATGCCGCTGCCCTCAGCCAGGGGATCCCGCTGTCGCAGGTGCTCTCCTGTGAGCCGCTTACTTGGGGCAACCTCACCTTTCAGGGCTGCCGCTCGGGAAGTGCCCCCATGGACTTGGCCCGCGGCCTGATCCTCTCCGAAAACGTGATCGCCCTGCGGCTGGCCCAACAGGTAGGGCTGGAGCGGGTGGTGGCCATGGCGCGGCAAATGGGCATCCAATCCCCCTTACAGCCCTATCCTTCCCTGGTTCTCGGCACGATGGAGGTGAACCTGCTGGAGCTGACCGCGGCCTTTGCCCCTTTGGCCAATCGCGGCCTTTGGTCTAGGCCCCACACCATCCGCCGCATCCTGGATAGCAGCGATTGCGCCAACCCCGACGACTTTCGCACCTGCCGCGAGATCTACCCCGGTCGCGAGGATCCCCGCTCGCAGCGGCTGGTTTTGTCGGAGAGCGTCGCCCAGCAGATGACCGCCGTATTGCAAGGGGTGATCCGCTCCGGCACCGGCACCGCCGCCCGCCTTGGGATCGGGGAGGCGGGCAAAACCGGCACCGCTGCCCGCCTTGGGATCGGGGAGGCCGGCAAAACGGGCACCACCACCGCCAACAGGGATCTGCTCTTTGTCGGCTACACGCCCAATCCGCCTCTGGTAACCGGCATTTGGCTGGGCAACGACGACGCCAGCCCCACCCGCGGCAGCAGCAGCATCGCCGCCCAAACTTGGAGAAACTACATGAGCCAAGTCATTCAATAGGCGACCTTGGCAAACAAGTTCTAACAACTTGACAGAAAACCTCTCCCCCTTCTCCAGGGGGAAGTGCCCGGTGGGAGCGTTGCAAGCTGTCGCGAAACCGTCTGTCACATCTCCTCCCCCGAAGGAAACGGGCTTAGGGGCGGCAGGGCTGCGGCCCGGCAGCGTTGCGAAACGCTTGGGAGGTTTTTCAGTCGAGTGATAGCTACACTTAGCCGGCCAGAAAATGAACTGCAGCCAACTGGGCGATGGGATGATTTTAAGATGGGAGTGACTTGGTCATCACTGAATGAAAGCCTTGGGATCCCTGGCTTTGCCTGTTGGAGCGAAGCTGTATGACTGTCCCTCTGATTCAAAACCCTGAGGTTCTAGAAAGCCGCCTTAAGGAGATTCCTGCCGAACCTGGTGTCTATTTGATGCGGGATGCCACCGACCAGATTCTCTATGTGGGCAAATCCAAAAAGTTGCGATCTCGCGTGCGATCCTATTTTCGCTTTACCGGCGACCTGTCTCCTCGTATTCAGCGCATGGTAGTTCAGGTTTGCGAGATCGAGTTTATCGTCACTGATAACGAAAGCGAAGCTCTAGCCCTGGAAGACAATCTCATTAAAACCTATCAGCCGCCCTACAATGTTCTCCTCAAAGAGGATAAAAAATACCCCTATTTGTGCATTACGTGGTCAGAGCCTTACCCGCAGATTTACATTACCCGCCACCGCCGTCTCAACCAAAATCAAGATAAGTACTACGGGCCCTATACCGATGTGGGCCTGCTGCGTTACACCCTCGGTCTGGTAAAGCGCATTTTTCCCTTGCGCCAGCGCCCCAAGCCGCTTTACAAGGACCGCCCCTGTTTGAACTATGACATCGGGCGTTGCCCTGGTGTCTGTCAGGGCTTGATTAGCCCGGAAGCGTATCGCAAGACCGTTGCTCAAGTGGCGATGATCTTCCAAGGCCAGACGGACGAGCTTATCCGTGAGTTGAAGGAGAAAATGGCCCAGGCAGCGCAGCAAGAAAACTATGAGGCGGCGGCGCGCTATCGGGATCAAATCCGCGGCCTAGAGCAACTGGGCCAATCCCAGAAGGTCTCTTTGCCCAACTCTACCGCCAGCCGCGATGCCATAGCTTTGGCCATGAACGACTCGCGGGCTTGCATCCAGTTGTTTCAGGTGCGGGCGGGCAAGTTGGTGGGACGGCTAGGGTTTGTGGCCGAAAACCGCGGCGACGACCCGGCTCTTATTTTGCAGCGGGTTTTGCAGGAACATTACCAATATTGCGACCCGGTGGAAATTCCCTCAGAGATTTTGACCCAGTATGAGTTGCCGGATCGCGATTTTTTGGAATCTTGGCTGAGCCAGAAAAAGGGGCGCAAGGTCAGCCTCCTTGCCCCGCAGCGGCAGAGCAAAGCCGAGCTAATCGAACTGGTGGAGCGGAACGCCCAGCTAGAGCTAGCCCGCAGCCAGCGCTTGGCAGACCGGGAGGCAGCAGCCCTGGAGCGCTTGGCAGAAGTTTTGGATCTGCCGTCAGCCCCCCGCCGCCTGGAAGCCTACGATATTTCCCACATTCAGGGATCCGATGCGGTGGGCAGCCAGGTGGTGTTTATCGACGGCCTGCCAGCCAAGCAGCACTACCGCCGCTACAAGATTCGCAACCCCGAGGTGCGTCCTGGCCACTCCGACGATTTTGCCAGCCATGCCGAGGTGGCGCGGCGTCGCTTTAGCAAAATGACCCCTGAGGATCAGCCGGACTTGGTGCTCATCGACGGGGGCAAAGGGCAACTGGCTGCAGTGATGGCTGTTCTGGCGGAGCTGGGGCTGGATCACCTGCCGGTCATTGCCTTGGCCAAGCGGGAGGAGGAAATCTTTCGGCCTGGGGATCCCGAGCCGCTGCGGCTGCCACCCCAAGATCCAGCTCGCCTGCTATTGCAGCGCCTACGGGATGAGGCCCACCGCTTTGCCCTTGCCTACCATCGCCAGCAGCGGAAACTGCGCCAACAGGCTTCTGTTTTGGAGGAGATCCCTGGCCTAGGCAAGCAGCGCCAAAAGCTGCTCATGGAGGCGTTTCGCTCCCTTGCCCGCATCCAGATGGCTACTGAGGAGCAGTTGGCCCAAGTACCTGGCATTGGCCCCAAGCTGGCCCGCCAGATCTACCGCTACTTCCATCCAGAAGCCGAAACAGAGTTGCCAGCAACAGCGGAGTAGCCGACCCGCCTGTGGGCAAGCCGAACGACCTGAGCTGGCCTATCATCGTGGAGTCCGCCATTCTCGGCCAAGGGGGCCAAGTGAAGGTAGCGCTGTTGCAACTCAACTATACCGTTGGCGATCTCAGCGGCAATGCCGAGCGCATCCGTGCGGCGGTCGAGGCGGTGGCAGCGGCAGGAGCGGAGCTGGCCATTACTTCTGAGCTGGCCTTGTTGGGGTACCCGCCCCGGGACCTGCTGCTCTACCCTGCTCTAGTCGAGAGGGCAGGCCAAGTTTTGCAGCAGTTGGCTGACCGGCTGCGGGATAGCATTCCGGTGGTGGTGGGATCCGTGCAGCCCAACCCCCTGCCGGAGGGGCGGCCTCTCTACAACGCCGCGGCCTGGCTAGAGGGGGGGCAGATCCGCCACTGGTTCCAGAAGTCGCTTTTGCCCACCTACGATGTCTTCGACGAAGACCGCTACTTTGAGCCGGGATCCCAGCCCCAGCCCGTCCAGTACGGCGGCTATCGCCTGGGTTTCACCATCTGTGAAGACATCTGGAACGACCGCGACTTCTGGCAGCACCGCCGCTACCACCGGGATCCGGTAGACGAGATGGCCCGCTGCGGCGCCGATTTGCTCATCAATCTATCGGCCTCGCCTTTTAGCCTGGGCAAGCAGAAATTGCGGGTGGAGATGCTGGGATCCCTGGCCCGCAAGCACGCCCTGCCCATCCTCTATGTCAACCAGGTGGGGGGCAACGACGACCTCATTTTCGACGGGGCCAGTTGCGCCCTAGACTGCCGGGGCCGGGTGGTGGCCCAAGCCGCTGCCTTTCAGCCGGACTGCCTGATGGTAGATGTGGAGGCGCTGGTTCACCCTCCTGAGGAAGGCCCGGAAGTTCAGGGATCCCGCTGGCCAACGGAGCCGGAAGCGGAGCTCTACGAGGCGCTGGTCTTGGGCACCCGCGACTACGTCAGCAAATGCGGCTTTCGCGAGGTGTTGCTGGGCCTGTCGGGGGGGATTGACTCAGCGGTAACTGCCGTCATTGCCGCCGACGCCCTAGGTCCAGAGCGGGTGCTGGGGGTGCTCATGCCCTCTCCCTATTCCAGCCCAGGCAGCCTGACGGACGCCTACCAACTGGCGCAGAACCTGGGGATCCCTACCCTGAAGCTGCCCATCCAGTCGATTATGGAGAGCTACCAGCACCTCCTGGCTGAGCCCTTCGCCGGCCTGCCCTCTGACATCACGGAAGAGAACCTGCAGTCGCGCATTCGCGGCACCTTGCTCATGGCCCTCTCCAACAAGTTTGGCCGGCTGCTCTTGACCACGGGCAACAAGTCGGAGCTGGCGGTAGGCTACTGCACCATCTACGGGGATATGTCCGGCGGCCTGGCCGTGATTTCCGATGTGCCCAAAACCTGGGTCTACCGCCTGGCCCGCTGGATCAACCGCCACCAGGAACGGATTCCCCTCCCCATCCTCACCAAGCCCCCCTCAGCAGAGCTGCGACCTGGCCAGAAAGATAGCGATAGCCTGCCTCCCTACGACTTGCTGGACGCTATCCTCCAGCGGCACATCGAACAGCACCAGTCGGCCGCTGAGCTGGTGGCCCAGGGGTTTGAACCTGACACGGTGCAGCAGGTGCTGCGGCTGGTGCAGAATGCTGAGTTCAAGCGCCACCAGGCTCCCCCTGGCCTGCGGGTTACCGATCGAGCCTTTGGCACCGGCTGGCGCATGCCGATTGCCAAGCGCCAAGAAGGGATCAGCTAAAGAACAAAGAGCCTGCTCCACGGCAGGCTTGATCTGGTGCTAGGGCCTGAGGGGGATCACTGAATTAGACCTAGCCAGGAGGCGACGCCTTGGCCCGTTACCGCTTCAATAACGATGGCCAGCACAAAGCCAATCATGGCTGCGCGGCCGTTGAGGCGCTCGGCGTACTCGTTAAAGCCAAACTTGGGCTCAGACAAGTTGGGGTTGGACATGGAAACCTCCAGTTAGGGCTTGGGAAGGGCTACAAGAGGAGCACCTGCCCTTCAGTATAGTTTGCATTTCTTCACATCGCAACACCAGCCGCTTCCGACGGCAGCAGGGG
This sequence comes from Synechococcus sp. RC10A2, assembly GCF_047502605.1. Lineage (NCBI taxonomy): Bacteria > Bacillati > Cyanobacteriota > Cyanophyceae > Synechococcales > Synechococcaceae > Synechococcus > Synechococcus sp. RC10A2. Next base: position 12,949 of record NZ_JANSHP010000057.1, on the reverse strand, counting down.
AGTGGCAGCCTTGGGGGCTGGGCTTTGCCCTAACGCAGGGGCGGCACCAGCGTCCAGAAGATTCCCACCTGCAGGGAAGCCACAGGGATCCCCGTTACAAAAATTCGGAAATCGCAGCCTTCTCACGGACTAGGGTAATCTGAAGGGCAGGTCAATGGAGAGAACCTCTATGGCGATTCAGCGTGGTGCCAAAGTCCGGGTGTTGCGGAAAGAATCCTACTGGTATCGGGATGTGGGAACGGTTGCGGCGGTGGATACCAGCGGCATTCTCTACCCGGTGATCGTCCGCTTCGACAAGATCAACTACTACAACATCAACACCAACAACTTCCGCGAAGATGAGCTGGAAGTGGTGGAGGAGCCCAAGCCCAAAGCCAAAGCTTCCAGCTAAGGCTGCCCCTGCCAACTCAACCAAGCTCTTTGGCTTCCTCTTCCTGTGCCCGAGCTGCCGGAAGTTGAAACCGTCAGGCGGGATCTGCAGCGCCTCACCCTCGGTCTGTGCATCCTGGCGGTGGAGGTGCTTCTCCCTCGCACCGTGGCCTACCCCGGCAAAGACGAGTTTGCGCAGGGGCTGGCAGGCAGCTGTTTGACCCAGTGGCAGCGGCGAGGCAAATATCTTCTGGGATCCCTGGACTCTGGAGCGGTTCTGGGCGTGCATCTGCGCATGACCGGGCAACTGCTCTGGGTTCAGGGATCCGCGCCTTTGCCGATCCACACTCGCGTCCGGCTGCATTTGGAGCAGGGGTGGGAGCTGCGCTTTGTGGATCCGCGCACCTTTGGCCAGATGTGGCTGGTGCCCGCCGGGGTGGAGCCGGAGGCGGTGATCACGGCTTTGCAGAGGCTGGGGCCAGAGCCGTTTTCGCCCGCCTTTTCAGAAACCTATTTCCAAGCCGCCTTGCGGAAAAGCCGCCGCCCCATCAAAGCCGCCCTGCTGGATCAGTCGCTGCTAGCGGGAGTGGGCAACATCTACGCCGACGAAGCCCTGTTTTTGAGCGGCATCCACCCCTTGACACCTGCCTCGCAGCTTTCCGACGCTGCCAAGAGCCGCCTGCGAGAAGCCTTGATCCGGGTGTTGCAAGCGGGGCTGGAGCAGCGGGGCACCACCCTGCGCGATTACCGGGATCTGCGTGGGCTCAACGGCAACTACCAGGGGCAGGCGTGGGTGTACGGTCGAGAAGGGGATCCCTGTCGCCTCTGTGGCACCCCCATTCAGCGGAGTAAGCTCTCGGGCCGCTCGGCCCACTTTTGCCCCCGCTGCCAGCCGCCTCCAGGCCGGGTTGAGACTTGATGGCGTATCTCCCGCCAACGGCTATAGTTCTAGGTTGATCTCCAGCTCCCCTCTCCCTCTGGGAGAGGGGCCGGGGGTGAGGGTCAGCCAGGAGGGATCCCCGTGAAAAAAATGGCATGGTCCCAGTGCTGGGTCGGTCTCCTCGGCGGGGTGGTCGGGATCGCGGCACTTCCTGTTTTTGCCCAACTGGAGCTGGATGCCCAACTGGGCCGATCCCAGGTTGTTGCCCCCAGCAAAGATTGCCCCGCCTGCGATCTGACGGGAGCCGAGCTGCCGGGAGTGGATTTGAGCGGCGCCAACCTGAAAGAAGCCATCCTCAGGCAGGCCAACCTGCAAGCTGCCGACCTCTCTCAGGCGATCCTCAACTTGGCCGATTTGCGCGGCGCCAACTTGCGCGGCTCGGATCAGGGCGGGGCCTTTCTGTGGGAAGCCGATCTCAGCCAGACCAACCTGCAGCAGACCAATCTCACCGGCGCCAACCTGCAGGTGGCCAACCTCAGCGGCGCCGACTTGCGCGGGGCCGTCCTCGTCGGTGCCGACCTCACAGGAGCCAACCTGCGCCAGGCCGATCTGCGCGGGGCCGACCTGCGCGGCGCTTTTTTGGAAGCAGCCGATCTGACAGGCGCCCTCTACAACGCCCAAACCCAACTGGATCCCACCCTGAACCCCGGCGCCCGCGGCATGGTCTTTGTGAAAAACTAGCTCCCCTGTCCCTGAGGGAGAGGGGCTGGGGGTGAGGGCTAGCTCCCTCTTTTGGGCAGATTAAGCTTAGCCCTCTCATAGGCCGGGATCCCCTGCCATGAGTTCCCCTGTCCGGGTTCTGATTGCCGACGACCATCCCCTGTTTCGGCTGGGGCTAAAGTTTGCCCTGCAAGCGCAAGGATTTGAGGTGGTGGCCGAAGCCGAGACGGGATCCCAGGCCGTTGAGTACTGCCGCCGTTGCCCCGTCGAGGTGGCCCTTTTGGATGTGCGCATGCCGGATGGAGACGGGATCCTGGCCTGCCAGCAGATTGTCGAGCTGGGCCTGCCGGTGGTGGTGGTGATGATGACCACCTTTCAGGAGCCGGGTCTGATTGAGGCAGCCCGCCGCGCCGGGGCCAAAGGCTACCTTTCCAAAGAAACCGACCCAGCGGAGCTGGCCCGCGTCATTCGCCAGATCTTGGCCAACCCCGACCGAGACTGGCTGCCCGCCCCCAAAGAACTGCCCAAGCTCACCCCCCGCGAGCTGTGTGTGCTGCAACTGATGAAGGAGGGCCTGGCCAACAAGCAGATTGCCCGCCGCCTCGGCCTCAGCATCGAAACCGTGAAAGAGTACGCCAGCGCTGTCTACCGGAAGTTGGACGCCACCGACCGCGTCACTGCCCTGCTCAAGGCGCAGCAACTGGGGATTCTGTAAAAAACAGGCTGGCACCTCCCCCCAGAGGTGGGGATGGCTGAGACTCGGGATCCCTTGCATACTGTTGCTATCTTGGCACTCGCCTACTCCGGGATACAGCCATGTCTGCTCCTTCCCCGCTGTTGCTCAAACTCGTCCTGCGCTTGCTCAGCTCTCTGAAGATCCCGGTGGATCGGCGCAGGATCCGCGAGCGCGGCTTTGTGCTGCCGGTCGCCATCTTAATTGTGCTGGTGTTGAGCTTGGTCACGGTGGGCCTGCTGACCCGCTCCACCCAGCGCAACATCCAAACCCAGGTGGAACGGGCGGGGCAGACGGTTAGCCGGCAACTGAACGCCGCCATCGACCGGGCACGGGCCAAGATCGACTACCTGATACGCGATCCCCGCCTGCCCGCAAGCAACCCCACCGATGCCCAATTGGTTGAGGCTTTGATTAACGATGGGGCGGGAGAGCTGATCCCGCGGGATGAGAACGATCCCTACATCCTCCCCGATGAAACCCAGTTCGTAATTACAACCAACATCGAGGTAGAGGATCCCAACAACCCCGGGCAAACCCTGCCCGTGCCGGTGCGGGCGCCGGCCTGGTGGTTTTTGGTGGACACCGACAACAACGGCGTCAACGACTCCGTAACTGCCTACACCATTCTCAACACCCGTCGGGCCGGCGGCAGGGACTTTGAGGACAGCCGGCTAACGGATACGGAGCGGGCGCGGCGCCTGATGATCCGCAGTGGCCCCCTGCAGGGCTCGGCCTTGGCTGGCTGCAACGATAACCCCCTTCAGCAGACGATCAACCCCAACGTGGGAGACTGGTTCCAGGTGGGATCGGCGCTGTACAAGCCTTTCCAGGTCTTCGCGGTCACCTTGCCCATTCAAGGGGCCGACTCCACCACCCGCGCCATCTCGGCTTTGCAATTCCAGCAGGATCGCAAGCGCGATCTGCTCAACAAGTGGGGGGCCTTCAGCCGCGGCGACCTAGAGTTTTTCTTCACTCCCGGCTACAACTGGAACGGCGCCATCTACGCCGGCGGCAGCCTCTTTTTCCGCTATGCCCCCAACAACTTGTTCCGGGCTTTCCTGATCAGCTCGCAGGAATCCTGCTTCTACATGCCTGCAGATAACTCGGAGATTACGGCCTTCGGGGAGCTGGTGGCAGGAGCCATTGGCTACGCCGGCCAGCAGGTGAGCGACTCTCTCAGTTTCGATGCCCACCCTGGCGTGGCGGATGTGCCGCCCAACGAGCCGCCTCCTAAGCTAAACAACCTGAACTTTGACTCGGTGCAAAACGGGGTAGAGCCGGAAAGTGTGGCCCTGGATCCGCTGGAGCTGCACCTTTTTGGCCGCATCCGCCCCCGAGGGAATTACCAGCAAGACGCAGCGGGATGGGCGGCTTCTCCTCTCAACGCCAAGCGGCGGGAGAACCCCGGACGGATTAAGGCCGGTGGTTTTCAGTCCGGTTCCGACCAGGTCTGCCCTCCCTACGTGGACGATGTCTATCGGGCCGACAACCGTTTTGGGCCCAAGGCCAGCTACGAACGTCCACCCGTAACGCCCGACCCGCAGAACGGTTGCAACGTGCCCACTTTTGCGGAAGAGTTCAACAACGCCAGGGCAGGTGGCCGGATCCCGGATGATGCCAGAAATGAGCTGGGGGAATCCCTCACTGCAGACAACCCACCCCCAGGCGCCCTTTCCGAGGTGGGCTTGGATGGCTATTGGGAGCGGCGGGCCCGTGTGGAGGGCTTGCGGGTGATCGTGGGGCAGCGGCTGGAACTAACCCGCACCGATTCTTTGCCTTTGCCTTTGGTGCCGCCCGGGGATCCCGAGGACCCCGACCCCACCAGGTTACAGGCCATTTTCATCAGCAACGAGGCGCGGCAACGCCTAACGCTACGGGATAACCCAGCGGCGGTGCAGGCCACGGCCGTCTACCACTACAGCCACCGAGATGGGCGCTTTCCCATTGCCTGCTTGGCCACGGTGGCTCACCCCGGCACTCCCTGGAGCTTGCAGCGGGCTTCCACTTTCCGGAACGGCCCCCAAAGCATCAACTTCTTTACCGGCGAGGGCACCAACGTTTGGGAATATGATCCCTCGCCCATGGAAGGGCAGCTACAGCCTGGCACCCCACTGTGGACGGCGCTGACCAACCTGGCCAATTTTGCTGGCGATCCCGATGGGGCCTATCCGCCGCGTCAAGAGGCGGGCCGCATCCACCCGGATCCGTTTATTACGGCTTTTGGCAACTTCTCGGAGCTGCGGCGAATCATTGAAAACCCGACAAACCTCAGCTTGGCGGATCAATCGACACTGCAAACGGCAGGCTGCATGTTGGGCATGCTGGCCGACAACATGCTCCGCATTGAGGCGGCTGCCAATGCCGGGGATCCAGCGGCTCAAACCCTCTGGAACGACATTCAAGCCAGCCGTGCCGGGAACCGAGAGGCGGCCAATCGGTTTTATCTGCCGCTGCGCTACATCTTCCCCACCAGCGACTTTAACCAGGCGGATCCCATAGAGAGCGCGCGGCGAGGCGCCTACTCGTGGCTGCCGCCTGCCACCTACCGGGCGGTAACCGACACCGACCTTGAGCGAGTGGCTCTTCGGCCTCGCCCCACCATCGGCGACTGGCGTTTGCCCCACGCTGCTGCCACTTGCCCCAGCAGCACCCTACTCGGTGGCAGGCACCCCAACAGCAACCAGATGGAGCTGATCCAGGTCGGCGACCAGTGCCATCGCGTGCCCTTCAAAGATTCGGTGTTTTACGATGGCCGCGAGGCGATGGCGGTGCGGGCCCTCAACATCGACCTGGCCCTTTTGACCAACAACGTCAATGGCCAGGCCAACGGGCTGATCAACGGAGATACTTGGCTGCCTGCCGGCGTGCAAGAAGGCCGCGAGGGGGGCATTTTCTACGCCTTCCGGGAAGATGCGGTGCGGGAAGATGCCATCGCCCGCCCGCCCTTGACCAACTTCGGTAGCTATCAAACCGCCTGGCGAGATGCAAATGCTCGCGGCACTCTCCCCTTCATCATGAATGCCGGCCAGCCCGGTCGCAACCAACCGGTCGGCGATCCGCCTGTTTCCAACGAGGGGCTTAGCCCCAAGCCGGTGGACTACTACCCCGATCCGGATCGGCGGCCCTATGGCTTCCGGCTGCGCAACGGGGCAGTGTTGGCGCGGGGTGGGTTCAACCTCGATGAAGCCGTCTTCGGCCTTTCCTTCGTTTCCGACAACCCCGTCTACATCCAGGGGAACTTTAACCTGCACCAGACGAGGGGAGGCGGTCAGCTGGAGGAGTTCACCACTCGCCTCAGATTTGGGGAAAACGGCCTCTACGACAACTTCTACAGGCGGCTCCGGAGGGATGAAGATCGGGGCTTTGCCCGGGCAGCCCAGGATCTCTGGCGGCCCAGCGAGGTCATAGGCGACTCGGTCAATATCCTCTCCGCCGATTTCTGCGACGGCAGCATCGACGACGGCTTTGTCCAGGATGGCACCCTCGATGGCGGCGGCAGCAACTACACCTCCGGCCAAGACTACGCAGGTGGACGGGCCTCGGCCCCTCGCCGCAACGACTACTACGGCTGCAGTGGGCCAAACCTAGGGGCCAACACCTCCTTCCTCAACCAGGCCCTGGTGATCCGGGGCAACAACTGGCCGGGCAACGGTGGCGTCCTGCGCTTCGACAACACAAATGGGGCCCAGAACCTGGGCGACAACACCAACCAGCCCGGCTGGCCGGATGTGTTTGCCCGCGACACCCTCTTTGCCCGCCGCAACAGCACCGATCCCAACTCCAATGAGGCCGACCGGACGGTGGGTCTGGGCGTGCCGGAGGTGCGGCAGTTGCGGGCGCCGGATCGGGAATATGCCAACTTTGGCGTGCGCATCTCGGCCCTGGGCAACCCGGTGCTGGATACCTCCCGTTGGGTGATGGTGGCTCCCCTCGGGCCTTGTCCGAATCCGGGCGGCGCCGGCCTGCTGGCCGAGTATTACAACGGCTGGCTCAGCAGCCCGCAGAACCGGTACAAACGCGACACAGGGTTTGGGGACACCGGAGCCGTAGGCCCCCTGCTTCCAGAAGCCCAAGAGGCCAACCTGCCCTACCTGCGGGCGGTGCGCTGGCCGGATCCGATATTCCCCGTCGACGGGGAACCGATGCCGGACGCCATCGGCCAGTACAACAACCGCTACACCAGCAGTGCGCCCACGTGTAATCCAAATGGGAGCGGTGGGCAGCGCTGGGCCTGCGTGCGCGATGCTATCAGTAATGCGGATGGCACCGTCAATCCGAGCAGCTTTGCCCGCAGCGGCCCTGGTTTCCCCTGGTGGGGCGGCTTCCAGTACCGGTTCGGCGGGAGCAACGATCTGAATTCCAACTCTCCCTTTAAGCGGCGGCTGTATAATAGCACCCCTGCTTGCAACGCCACGCTGATTGATACTATTTTTCAGCCACCCCTCACCATCCTGCAGCCCCTTTGCCGCCTGTCGGTGCCGATTCTCTCGCCGCCGAATCTTTGGGAGCCTCGGCCACCTTTCAACCCGCCTGATCCCAGTCCTGATCGGCGGGATCGCGGCGACTGGTTCTGGATGCCCAGTTGCGGAGAGCCGGACGGCAACAACCGCCTGCCGAACGCGCCCATCGATGCGGATGATATCGGCTATTCCTATAAGCCTGTCGGCAACCCTCGCATTGGATACAGGCTCCTCCCCAACGGAGAAGGAACTAGCGAGCTCGTATTCAACAACCCCAACCAGTTCAACTTCCTGCGCTCCTGCTGGCGGCGCAGAAGCGGTGGATCCGGCAGCGGCAACAACAACGGCAACGACTTCTTCGTCGTTCGCTGGGTAGGGGAGATCTATCCGCGCTGGCCGGGCCTGCAGAGCTACCGCATCCTCGATGCCGATGATGGCGTGCGGTTGATCATCCGGCGCAACCCCGGCTACACTCCTCCCAACCCCGCGGAGCCAGCCACCTTCATCAACCGCGGAGTTTGGAACGGCACTCCCCTCAACCTAGGGCCGGACGCGGCAGGGGCCGAAGCCTGGCAGGATAGCGGCAGCAACATGTTCACCCTGCGCTTGGAGCTGGAGTGCGCGCCTGCAGAAGGGCCTTCTCCTTACCTCGTGGAGATCCAGACCTATGAAAATAGCGGCAACGCTCGCGTGCGCTTTGCCACCCGCGATGGCAGCGAGCTGGAAGACTACGACCTGCGCTACCTGAAGCCGCTGCCGGGGGTGAATAAACCTTGCGAGCCAGATCCGATCAAGGGTAGCCAGCTAGATCAAGATCAAAATCCTGTTCAGCGCTCCTGCGCGGTCAGCCTCAATTGTGATCCCAGGTGGACTGACTGGACGCCCGCTTGTAGAACCGATATTTGTCAACCCACCACCATCCCCCAGACCAAAACAGCCACCTTGCCTGCCGGTTGCTCTGGCACTCCGCCAACGCCGCAAACTCGGACGATCACCTGCTACCCTCAGTACAACTACGGGCCTTGGTCGGATTGGACGCCTCAGTGTACCCAGCAGCAGCAGTGTAGCCGGGCTCCCATTACGCAGAGCCGCAGCCGCACGGTTACGCCGCTGTGTCCCAGCCAAAGCCCCTTTACTGAAACCCAAAACCAAACCATCACTTGCCAACCTCCGGGGGCTACCTGCACCTATACAGACTGGACTCCTGCGTGCACGGTGGCCAACGGCGGCCTGCGGATAACTCAGAGCCGCACTGAGACCTGCACCTCGATTTGCGGGACCACCACCCGGACGCAAACCCAAACGGTTACCTGCCCGAAGACTTGCAACTACAGCGAGTGGAGCCCCTGGTCACCCCCAGATTGCAGCCAGGTTCAGGTTGCCTGCGGCCAAACTAGAACGGTTACCCAAACTCGAACGCGCAACCTGATTGCCAGCACCAGCAGCCCCACCTGTCCAGCAACCGAGACGCAGACGCAAAATCTCACCTGCCAGGGGCCTCCCTGCGGGCCGGCAATTTTTGCCCCAGAAGCTCCCTCCAAGAGCCCTCTGGGCGAGTGGATGGCGGCCAAGCCCAACACGGTGGAGCTGCGACCTGCTCGGGAGGTGCAAGCGGATCCAGAACCCGAGACGGTCAGCGTGCATAGCGTGGCCAAGGCTTCTACTGAAGGCGTGACCATTGCCTTGGAGCCGCAGCTCTCGCCGGTGCTGGAGGTGAAGGCAGGGGTGCCCAAGCCGCCCAAGTGGCCCAGCCCTGCCGAAGCGCTGCAAGCGGCCTTCAATTGGATCTTCGGCGAGCCGGCCTACGCCGCCCGCAACGGCCTGAGGAGCAACGTGTTGCTCAGCGAGATCGCCAACCCCAGCAAAGAGCCGGGCATCCGCCCCGCTGAAAGTGTCGCTCAGCCGATTGCTGGCAACCTGGCTCCAGGCACCGATGACTGGGCGCGGCTACTGCGGCGGAGGTTGCTCAAAGAGGATCAAAGCGTCCGCTGCGACTCTGAAGAAAAAGTTGGCCCCGACGGTGGCTTCTGGGTACCCGGCGTGTTCCGCCCCAACTTCAACGACCGCTTCAAGTACACCGCCTACACCGGTGCCAGCCGCCCCAGCACGTTGCGCACCATCGGAGGTGCTGATCCCACCTTTGAGGATCTCAACGGCAATGGCGCTTGGGATCCAGGCGAGCCGACGAACGTTTTGGATCGGGATCCGCTGTTTGGGTTTGATTTGGATCCCAACAAGCCAGGGCTAGAGATCCAGCCCCAGATGGCGCTCAACCCCTACGCCCGCGTCAACAAAAATGCTGCGGCGCAGGGTTACACCCCCGCATCCAAGTACGCGGACGGCTACTACATCGATCACAGGGGGAGTGAAAACATCCGCAACGGCCTGTGCTTCTACGTCAAGCCCAACGGCAACACCATCCAGGTGCAAATCGACCGGGATGGCGGCGGTGGCAATAACCCTGAGTGGGTAGATGTGGAGCCCTTCACCCTGGATCTGAACAGTCCCACCACCGGCTTTGCCGGCAACAACCCGGTGCTGGGGGTGATCCTGGACGAGGTGACGCGGCGGCCCATTCCCATTCCTCGCTTCCAGGAGCTGGCCTCCACCGATGTGAACCAGCGCCGCCGCAACGACAATGGCAGCCAAAACTGGCAACTGCAGCCGGCCCGAGAAACACGGGTCAACGCGGTGGCCGTTAGCGGTGTCCTCCCGTCGCGGCTGGATCAAACCGCCGGCGGTATGCACAACTTCCTGCGCCTCAACGAGCTGTGGAGAAATACCGACCTCTTCTTCAGCGGCTCGATGATCCAGCTCAACTACAGCACCTATGCCACCGGGCCCTTCCTGCAGCACAGCTTCGAGCCGCCCAACTTGGTGCCGGATCCAACCTTTGTGCGGGGCTTCGACTACTACTTCCCGCCCAATCGCCGCTTCGGCTATGACGTGGGCCTGCAGATTGCCCGCCGCCCTGGCCCGGTGTCGGCCCGCTTCCAGTTCCCCTCCAACGCGCGCACCGAGTTCCTGCGCGAGCTGGATCCACAGGATCCGTATGTGCGGCGGCTGCGCTGCGAGCTTCAGAACCAGCCGGATGTGCCGTTGGATCCGTCTGCCCAGATTGGCGGCTGCAATGAGTTCAACTGATATCAACCCGTTCGGCCAGGGGTAGATTCAAGGTAGGGGCAAAGCAGGGAGGGATCTATGGACAAGGGACGGATTTGGCGGCAACCAGCAGCAGAGGGCTTTACCCTCATCGAGGTGTTGGCTTCGGTGATCATCGTGGCGCTGGCCATGGCTGCTCTTGCCCCTGCCCTTACCTTAGTTGCCTACCGGCGGGCCATGAGCGAGCGGGTGGAGCTGGCCAATCGCCTGGCCCAGGAGGAGGTGGATCGCATCCGCACCCTGGTGGATATCGAGCTGGCTGCTGCTCCAAGGGCTTTTCAGGATCCAGTTCGGTTGGCCCAACTGCCTATGGTAGGAGCCGACCCGCTGGCAGACACCCCACCCCCTGACGAAATGCCCGCCGATGCAAATGCCGGCAACTACATGCACAGAGACAACTATTCTCTTCGCCTGGCCCAAGTTCAAGTGCCGGGGCGGAATCCGGAAGAGTACGTCATCCAAACCTTCCGCGACGCAGGGGCACCTTGCATCGACCGCCGTGAAAACAGGGTCATTGAGGGGGTGCCCTGCAGCTTTCTCATGGGGGTGAGGGTTTACCACCGCTTTTCTTTTGATCCAAACACTCGCCGAGCGCTGCCTGGCTTGAGGGCGGAGGTGGTTTCGGCTAACCAGAACTTGGCCAATGCCAATGTCTGGCTCTTTCCACTAGCCACCTCCTTTGTAGAAGTTAACCCTGCTGCCAACTTGGGAGATGTTTGCCGGCAGATAGCCATTGCCAGCGGCGAGGATCCCAACCAGAGGTGCCGGGCTTTCCCCTTGCCTAACTGACCTGCTGTACCCTGAGGTAGAGCCTAAGTTCCTTCCTGCAAAACCTGTTGAAAGATGGAGGTGTTGGCCTGTGTTGATCTTTCGCCGCCAAGCCAGCAGAGGGTTTACCCTCATTGAGCTGTTGGTCTCACTGCTGGTTGCCTCCATCTTTCTCCTGGCCACCGCGATGATTGTCATCGAGACGATGCGGCTGGATCGGGAGGAGACAGGGCGCACCCAGGTGCAGGCGGAGCTGACCCAAGCCATGGAATATATCCAGCAGGATCTGGCGGAGGCTCTCTACATTTACAACGACACCGAACAACCCAATGGAGACGGGATCCCGGATGTTATCCAGCGGCTTTACACCCCCGGCTGGATCCGCCAACCCGCGGGCGCTATCCCGGTTGTCGCCTTTTGGAAGCTGGAGCCGATCCCGCAAGGATGCTACGCGGGCAACCCCACCTTACAACAGATCCGAGAAGGCCGTGCCACCTTGCCCGCCGAACCACCTCCTGAGTTTCCGCGCACAAACGGTAAAAATGCGGATTGGGAAACCCTTGTCAGCCGCCGCGGCATCTACACCTTGGTTGTGTACTACCTGCGCCGCAACTACAACAACGCTGGCAACTTGGCGGATGGTTCGACAACCCCTTGGGAAGGCAACGCGCGGATCCAGCGTTTTGAGCTGAGACCTTTTGCAAGGCAGGGGAACAACGACTGCGCCGGGCGCAGCCCGTTCTTTGTCGAAGATCCCGATCCTTTCCGAGATGGTTTTCTCGCTTGGCCTTCCGAGCAGGCCCGAGCACGCCAGATCCCGATTGCCGGCAGCACAGATGGCCCCCGCCTGACAACTTTGGTCTCCAACATCTTCAGCAGCCGGGAGGGAAGTCCGCAGGTTGCACCCGCTTGCCCGCAGGGCTATGCCTTTGGCGGCGGCAGACCCAACGGCGTCACCTTCTCGGGGTTGGGAAATAACCAAAACGACGTGGGCTTCTACGTTTGCGTGCGGCAAAGCCCCGGTGCTGACCGACCGCAGGATGTGATCATCAACATCACCGCCACGGCCATGGAGCGGGCCAACCCTGGCCTTTTCCGTCGCTACATCCGAAATGCCACCAGCGTCGATATCTCAGAGGTGTCGCGCTACTTGCTGCCAATGCAAACACGGGTTCCTGCCCGCGGTGTTATCAACCGTCAGCTCTCCTAGGGGGAATGTCCACCATGTTGGCCTTGGAGAAAAAAGCAATTGGCCGAGCTCAGCCGCTTCGATCCCTGGGCTTTACGCTGGTAGAAGTCCTGGCGGTGGTGGTTATTATCGGCATTCTGGCCGTGCTGGCCGTCCCCTCCGGGATCAACATCTGGGCGCGGATCCAACTGGAGGATGCCCAAAACAAGGTGGAGCGCGCCCTGCGCACCGCCCGCACCAACGCCAGAGCTTCTCTCCTGGGCCGAGCTTGGGTGGTGGGGGTGGACAATTCAGAGCCAAACGTGCCGACTCTGGTTATCCAGGATGAGGAGGGCCTCTGCGATGAACCTACCCCCTGTCAGCGGCTACGCCTGAACAATTTTGTAACTGTGGCTAACACCTTCAATGACGGAAGGGCGGTTTTTGAATCCGATGGCCGCGCCCGTCGACTGGGTCGCTTTGTAGTTAGCAGCACCTACTCCCAGGGCGAAAACCGCTGCGTGGTGGTGAGCACCTTGATAGGCACCATCCGCAAGGACAACAATCCGGAGTGTGACAATGTAACCAGCGAGCCAGAGGATGTAACCAGCGAGCCAGAGGAAGGATAGCTGGGCAAGCCTCTAGTCCTGAATTTACTGAACAACATATTGTCTTACGGAACTAAA
>NZ_JANSHP010000056.1:0-521 GCF_047502605.1 Synechococcus sp. RC10A2 | reverse complement strand
TATCACCCGACGACGGTACTTTGTCACCAGCACCAAGTGGATTTGTAGGCTGTAAACAGAACGATGGCCTATGTTGTAGCTCATTGCGCTAAATGCTAGAACCGTCTCATGATTATCACCCACGAGTACCGGATCCTGCCCAGCGACGACCAAGCCGCTCTGATGACCGAGTGGCTGGAATTGTTGCGGCGGCAGTGGAACGACGCTCTGGGGCAGAGACTGGATTGGCTGACCGCAACCCGTTGCCCAATTGACCGCTGCAGTCTTGTCTCTTGTCCGTTGCCTGTGTCAGAACCCCCGCTGGAGCCGAATTATTATCGGCAGGCGGGATCCCTCAAACAAATCAAGCAACTGTTCCCGGCCTACCGGGGCATTTACGCCGAGGTGCTGCAGCAAAACTTGATGCGGCTGGACAAGGCGTGGAAAGCGTGGCGGGAGCCGGATAGCACAGGCAAGCGGCGGGGGCGGCCTCGCTTCAAAAAAGCGGGGGAGTTGAGATCCTTCACATTCCCCCGCATCAA
>NZ_JANSHP010000055.1:0-10743 GCF_047502605.1 Synechococcus sp. RC10A2 | reverse complement strand
TAGCGGGCTTTTCCGGCGCGCACTCAAGTGCGGGGCTACCAAGCTATCCTTTTGTTGTGTAGCGTCGATGCTTGTGGGGTCATGTCTGAAGCTCAAGATTTGCTGCCGGTGGGGGCGAGGGTTGAGGTGGTAGAGATGCCGCCTTACTTGAAAACGGCTGACCCGATGCCGATGTTGCGCCCCGCCCATTTGATTCGGCTGCACGAACAAGGGGTGATCTTGCAGCGGCGGCTGTTGGGCACCTACAGTGTGCAGTTTGCCAATGGCATCTTTTTAATTGACGGCAAGTACCTGGCTCTTGTGGGATCCCGCCCGTGAGCGCCCCATCTCCGCCGGAGCTCAGGAGACTGGGACTTTTGCTCTTTGGGAGCTGCGGGTCTTGCGCGTGCCGGCGGACTTTCGCGGTAGATTAAAGGGTGCCGGCTGAGGTTGGGTCAACAGGGTGGCTGGGATCCAGCCTAGCTTGCAGTATTGGCTCTTCTGCTTCTGTTGCCCTACATCCGATTAGGCTATCGTCGCTTATGCCCAGAGTTATCGTCACGGATCCCATCGATCAGGCGGGGATCGACATCCTCTCCCAAGTGGCCCAGGTGGATGTGCAAACCGACCTTACGCCGGAGCAGTTGATCGCGGTCATTCCCAACTACGACGCCATCATGGTGCGCTCCGGCACGCGGGTCACCCGCGAGGTGATCGAGGCGGGGACGAACTTGAAAATCATCGGTCGGGCGGGGGTGGGCGTGGACAACATCGACGTGGCTGCCGCCACCAAAGCTGGGATCCTGGTGGTCAACTCCCCTGAGGGCAATACGATTGCTGCCGCCGAGCACGCCATCGCTCTGATGATGGCCCTCTCCCGCCACATCGCCGATGCCAATGCCTCTCTGAAAGCGGGCCAATGGAAGCGGCAGGAGTTTGTCGGGGTAGAAGTCTACAAAAAAACGCTGGGGATTGTGGGATTGGGTCGCATTGGATCCCATGTGGCCCAGATTGCCAAGGCGATGGGGATGCGGCTTTTGGCCTACGATCCCTACCTTTCGATGGAGCGGGCGGAGCAACTGGGGGTGCGCCTAGTGGATTTCAAAACCTTGGTGCAGGAGTCAGACTACATCACCCTGCATGTCCCCAAGACCCCTGAGACTACTAACCTGTTCAACGCTGAGACCTTCCGCATGATGAAGCCGACCGCCCGCCTGATCAACTGTGCCCGCGGCGGCTTGGTGGACGAGCAAGCCCTTTATGAAGCTCTCAAGTCCGGCCAAATTGCGGGGGCGGCCCTGGACGTCTTTGCCGACGAGCCCCTCAGCAAAGACTCACCTCTCCTTTCCTTGGGCAAGGAGATCCTGCTGACACCTCACCTGGGGGCCTCTACCGAGGAGGCGCAGGTCAACGTAGCCATCGACGTAGCCGAGCAGATCCGCGATGTGTTGTTGGGGCTGCCTGCCCGTTCTGCCGTGAACATCCCTGGCCTGCAGGCGGAGGTGCTGCAAAGCCTCAAGCCCTACCTGGACTTGGCGGAAACTTTGGGCAACTTAGTGGGCCAGTTGGCGGGGGATCGGGTGAGCCAGTTGGAGATCCGCCTCCAGGGATCCCTTGCGGAAAAAGATGGCCAGCCGATCGTCATCGCCGCGCTCAAGGGGCTTTTGACGCTGGCTCTGCGGGAGCGCGTCAACTACGTCAATGCTTCCATCGAGGCCAAGGAACGAGGCATTCGCGTGGTGGAGACGCGAGATCCCTCTTTGAAGGATTACTCCGGATCCCTGAGGTTGATTGCCCACGGCCCCAACGGGGTGCGTTCTGTTTCGGGGGCGCTGATCGGGGAGCGGGAGGTGCGCATCACCCAGATCGACGAGTTCCCGGTGAATGTGCCCCCCTCCGCCAACATGCTGATGACCCTGCACCGGGATATGCCGGGGATCATCGGCCGCATCGGCACCCTGCTGGGGGCCTACAACGTCAATATCGCCAGCATGCAGGTGGGGCGCAAGATCATCCGCGGCGATGCGGTGATGGTGCTCAGCCTCGACGATCCTCTGCCAGATGGGATCATCGAAGAGGTGTTGAAGCAGCCGGGTATTCGCGATGCTTTTGTGGTGAACCTTTGACGGCTTCTGCCGCCACTGGGGAAGTGCGCAACCGGCCTGAGCAGAGGGGAGGGCAATCTCTTTGCTGGGGTTGGTGGGGATATCTTGAGTTGAGGTGAACGCTTGAGTCCGAATCACTTGCCGCCGACGGGTGGGATCTCAACCTGGGATTGGCCGGGGTTTCTGGAGTCGCTAGGCCACTTTGGCGTCGACCTCAGCCTGGATCGCATGCAGGTTTTGCTGCAGCGCCTGGGCCAGCCCCAAGCCGGGATCCCAGCCATCCACGTGGCCGGCACCAACGGCAAGGGATCCGTCTGCGCCTGGGTCAGCCACGCGCTGTGGGCGGCGGGCTATCGCGTCGGTCGCTACACCTCTCCCCACCTGGTCAATTGGCGGGAGCGGATCTGGCTGAGCGGCGAGTACATTTCGCCAGGCGACTGGAGCCGGGTGTTGGCCCAAGTGCGAGATTGCCTGCAGACCTACGCTCCAGGCGAGGCTTCCCCCACCCAGTTCGAGGCCATTACCGCCGCTGCCTGGCTGTACTTTCGGCAGCAGAAGGTGGACATTGCCGTGATGGAAGTGGGGCTGGGGGGGCGGCTGGATGCCACCAACGCCGGCATCGAGCCGGTAGTGACCGCCATTACCTCCATCGGCTGGGATCATTGGCAGCGTCTGGGCAACAGCCTGGCGCAAATTGCCTTTGAAAAAGCCGGCATTCTCAAGCCGGGGATCCCGACTGTGTGCGCGCCCCAACCCCCTGAGGTGATGGCCGTGATCCGGGCTAGAGCCGAGCAGACGGGCAGCCCCCTGCGGGTGGTGGAGCCCCTGCACTGGGCCGGTCCTCAGACTGTCTGCTGGCGGGATCAGGTGCTTACCCTGCCTCTTGCCGGTGAGGTGCAACTGATCAATGGGGCGGTAGCTCTGGCCGTTGTGGAGACCCTGCAGGAACAGGGTTGGCGGATCCCAGATGTCGCTGTCGAGAAAGGATTTGCCCTCACCCGTTGGCCGGGTCGCCTACAGTGGGTGCAAATTGGCTCCCGCCAGCTGCTGCTGGATGGGGCCCACAACTTGCCCGCCGCCCAGGCGCTGCGCCGCTACCTAGATGAGCACCAGCCCGGCCCCCTCACCTGGTATATGGGCATTCTCACCACCAAAGACGTCAAGGGCATGCTCGCCACCCTGCTGCGGCCGGGGGATCGCTTCTTCGCCCTGCCCCTCTTCGGCCACGCCGGAACCCATCCGCAAGAACTGGCCCACCTGGCCCAGATCTTGCAGCCCCATCTTCGCTCTGTCCAGGCGCTGCCGGATCTTGCCGCTTTACAAGCCCAACTGCAGCAGCCGGCTGACCTCGACGAGCCGCCCGCGGTTATCTGTGGATCCCTATACCTCTTGGGCCAGGTGATGCAAGCTTGCCTGGGATGGGATCTGGCCTGCTGAGGTTCCTGCCACCAGTTTGGCCGAGCGCCCGGAGACCCCTAGCGCTTCCCCTACCGGCCCCATCGGGATGACAGGATTTGAACCTGCGGCCCTCTGCTCCCAAAGCAGATGCGCTACCAAGCTGCGCTACATCCCGCTCTTGTAATTATGGCAGATGATCAGCTAGAAAGCGCAGGAGCCCCGCCCTGTACCTCCCTAGATCCCCCCGCCCCCCTGCCCCCCGTATACGGGGGGTTGGGGGGGAAGGGGGGCGGTCGGAGCCGGGTAGTGTACGCCAGAGACGAAGAAAGTGTAACGATTTCTCCAACAATTTCGCCGATGTTCTTTAAGAGATTTTGGGGAAGCCAGACAAACTTTTGCGTTATCTGACAAGAAGGTGAAGGAGAAGGGGAGGTTCTGGCTCCTGCGGTAGAAAGGTAGTGGGGCGAGTTGGCCTTGTCTATGTCCGATGAGCTGCTGCGTGCAATCCGCAGACGCGACCTAGAGGCCGCCACCTCAGCCGTGCAGCGCTTGCGTTCCCGCCACCTGAGCGAGGCTGTGATTACCTCGATGGTGATGGTGGCCGTGGAGCGACTGGCCTGGGATGAAGGCGATCGGGCCGCTGCCAGTTGGTTGCTACGTCACTGCTCCAGACGGCGCTGAAGGGATCCGGGCCGAGCGAACGCCTAAAGCACCTGCTGCTCGCGGAGAACCTCGGCCAGCAACCCCGCCAGGGAAGCGGCGATCCCGACCATCGAACACTAGCTCTGCCGTATTGCCCTCCCGGCCAAGGATGAGGATCCCTGGACGGAACACCTCCAGATTTTCAGCTAGAAACCGCAGGAACCCCCCCTATCCCCCCGCCCCCCTGCCCCCCGTATACGGGGGGTTGGGGGGGAAGGGGGGGCGGTCGGAGCCGGGTAGTTTACAGACGAAAACTCATTATGCTCTATCCCTTCCCACCGTCTATACGGTGGGAAATTCCGCGCATTTAAGTGCGCGCCAGCCAGCGCCGCAGCGGATGCCAGGCGGGCAAAGACAAAATCCAGCGGGACTGGCGCTCCAGCATCAAGCGCTCAATAGGATAGAGCCCAAACAGCTCGTAGCGGCTTTGGGCGATCAAGATCCCCAGCGTGAAGCTGACGCAAAGCAGCAAACCAAAGGTGGGCCAGCCGGGCCGGTAAAATAGGGCATAGCGCAGGCCTGTCCAGGTGAAATGGTTCCACAGGCGAACAATATCTGCCCGCAGCGCCCAAAGGCTGGGGATCCCGACCAGCAGCCACAACAGGCCCAGAAAGAGGAAGCTGCCGCCATGGTAGAGGCGCAACAGGCGCCTGGCTGGCGGAGAGAGAGATTCCAGGCCGGGAGGGTTTTCCGACCCCCAGCCGCGAGCAGCCTTCTTTTCCTCGACTGAGCTAGGATCGCGAGGCGATGACATCGAGATCCCGGTTCTCCAAACCAAGACCTTGTCATGATAACTTTAGCGACTGGGATCCCCAAACGAAGCTCCT
Source organism: Synechococcus sp. RC10A2 (assembly GCF_047502605.1). Lineage (NCBI taxonomy): Bacteria > Bacillati > Cyanobacteriota > Cyanophyceae > Synechococcales > Synechococcaceae > Synechococcus > Synechococcus sp. RC10A2. Next base: position 5,732 of record NZ_JANSHP010000055.1, on the reverse strand, counting down.
TGGGGGGCATTAAGAGAGCGGGTTAAGCCGCGTAGCCGACCTCAGAGAGGAAACTCCTCCAAGGATATAATGGCTCTGCAGCTTGCCTTGCTAGCTCAATGGATAGAGCACCGACCTTCTAAGTCGATGGTTGCAGGTTCGAGTCCTGCGCAAGGCGCTAGGTGGATTCGCCTGGGATCCCGGCTTGTGGCGTTCGACTTTGAGAGGGGCACCACACTCGAAAGATGACTTGGCCAGAGTGACTTGCCACCGTCAGGGATCCCTCCAAGATCTCCATAGCCTTTTTGGCCAACGCCAGGCCCAGGCCCGTTCCCCCGGCCTTGCGGCGATCCAACTGCGGGATACGGTAAAACTTCTCAAACAAGCGGGGCAGCGCCTCTGGAGGAATTTCCACCCCTGTATTGCCCACCTCGATCAGCCAGCCGGGACGGCCCTGTTGATGGCTCTGGCTAAAGCGCAAACAGATGCTTTCCCCAGCCGGCGTGTACTTGCAGGCGTTGTTCAAAAGTTCGCCCACCACCCGCGACAACAGGCTCTCATCCGTGCAGAGGGGCAAAAGGTCGGGATCCCATTCCACCTGGAACTGTTGGCCTTGCTGCGCAGCCCGCAGCCGGAAGGGCTCGCAAAGATTGGGGATCCATTCCTGGGGAGATAAACAGGTAAGTCTGAGGACTTTGTTTCCGGATTGGAGGGCTTGCAATTCCAATAAGTCGTTGATTAACTCCAGCTCGCGGTTGGTCTGCATCTCCAAAATTTGAAAGTAGCGCCTTTCCCGCTCGGTTAGGTTGGCTTTGGATAAAAGCCCAATGGCCAGCTTCATGTTGGTGAGAGGCGTGCGCATTTCATGGGAGACCATGTGCAGAAACTCATCCTTGAGTTGGTTGAGCTCCTGCAACTGCTGCACCTGGCGCTGAATTGTCTGATAAAGACGTGCTTGGCGAATGGCGATGGCACATTGGCCGGCTACCCGTTGGATGAGCTGTTGTTCCCGCTCGGTAAATATCTGCCCCGGTGGACGGGATCCACAAATATCTCCCAAAACAAGCAGTTCCTCGTGTTGAGCTGTCAGATCCCTTTTGTCGCAAATGGGAGCGATGATCAGGGTGTAGCGGTCGTGGTTGGGCCAGCAGGGGTGATGGAGATTGCTGAAGTGGCAAAGCTGTCCGCGCCGGAGCTGACGAAGCACATGGGCGAAATCCGCAAACGAAACCTCCAGGGGGAAGCGCCGGATCCCTTCTCCGGCCAAATAGTCCACCGCCAAAACGCTGACCTGCCGCTCTGGGTCATACAGGGCAATGGCGCAATTGGATAGGTTCAAGCTGAGGGCCAGTTCTCGGGCTACCGTTTCCAAGATTTTTTGTTCGTCCAAAGTGGAGCGAATTTCTTCGGTGATGAGCTGGAGTAGCGCTTCGTCGTTGTAAGCTTGTTCGAGCTCTGCATTGCGCACCCGTACTTGGTAATCCAATTCGGCATTGGTCTGCTGCAGCTTTTGATAAAGTTCTGACCGCTGAATGGCCACCGCCAGGTGATCCCCAATGGCCTTGGCCAGCTCGATCTCGTCGGTTTGCCAATCCGGATCTGAGGTCAGGCGCCGCAGGGACAGGGCACCCCACACTTTTCCCTGGCAAGCCACTGGGATCACCAGCCAAGGGCCCAGGTGGTATTCTCGCTTCTCATAAATGGCAAAGGGATCCAAAACTTGCTCGGGATCCGGCGCATGAAAAACTTGCAGCTGCTTCAAGTATTGGATGGCCACAATGTCTGGACTATCCGGGATGTGCAGGTGAAGGGCAGTGGGCAGATCAGGCGATTGGACGTAGCTGGCAACACCTAACCATACAGCCTCAGCCGGCAGGTACTGGTAAAGGGTAACCCGTGCTGCCTGTAACACTGCCCTCACTTCCCGGACTGCCACATCAAACAGGGTGGGCAAGTCGAGCGAGGCGTTGATGGCCTGAATGAGCTGGCTGAACAGCCTTTCTCGCTGCAATTGCCGCTGCAGCTTCAGCTCGGCTTGCTTACGAGGGGTGATGTTTCTAATGATCATCAGGACTTGATCTTCCCCAAAGGGAACGATGCGGGCCTGGCGATATTGGGGCTGAGGGGATCCCTCTGGGCAGGGGTATTCGATCTCTTGAGCTTGCCGGGTTGCCAAGGCCAGCTCCAGATGCTCGCGAATGGCTTGGGCTATGGGTTCCGCCCCACCGGTGCAACCGGTATCAGGAAACAGCTCTTCAGGAGTTTTGCCCAGGTAGTAGGCAGGGGGATGGGGGACAGAAAAATGGCTGGGCGGCTTGAACTCCAGACAGCGGCCCTGGCGATCCAGACGAAGCAGCATGTCGGGCAGGGCTTCCAGGAGCTGGCGATAGTGGCGCTCTCGCTCGGCCAAGGTGATCTCTAATTGCTTGCGCTCGCTGATATCCAGGGTCACCCCGACAACCTGGCCGGGATCCCCTTTCTGCCCCAAGAGCACAATCCCCTGGGAAAGCTGCCAGCGCATCTGGCCGTCGGCCTGGTAAACCCGATATTCCACCGAAAAGTTGGGATCCCCCTCTACCGCCCTGGGCCCAGCCGTCTGCAAAGCTTCTTTCACCCTTTGGCGATCTTCCGGGTGAACGTGCTGCAAAAACACTTCCAGGGTGAAATCTTGGCCGGGATCCAGCCCGTATTTGGCCTTGCATTGGGGAGAGGCACTCAACTTCCAGGTGCGCAAATCCAGTTGCCAATAGCCCAGTTGGGTGGCTTCTAAGGCCAAATAGAGATGCTCTGGATAAAAGCTGCCGTCTCCTGGCCGCACCGGCACCAGGCGGTATCGAGTTGAAGCCATCTCCCTCACCAGATTCTATGAGCCCTGCCTCATTGTGGACGATTTTCAGAGAACCTGGGAGATCCTACTATTCGAACTGTTAGAAATTCCTAACCTTAAGCATGGCTCCAGGGTAACTCTTAGATATGTGTTCTCCGACACCAAACCTTCAACTTGAGCTGGACTTCAACTTCACGGGGAGAAGGCCTAGGGTCACACCCTGCTGATGCGACCGGGAGGCTTTGGGCCGGGCTTGTGGGAAAGGGGGGTGCCTCTGCTATAGTATCGTCAGTTGCATTTCGGATCCCAAGTGGTGGGATCCCCCTGGCAGGTAGGGTCAGGGCAGGCTTCGAGATGTCTTTGCGCTCTTGCGAGAGTTGACGTTGCGTTGAGCTTTCTCGGTGTGATCCTGCCCTTAGCCTGCGTGAAGCGTTTCTTCTTTTTTATGCTGTTCTATGCAACGCTAAGCCTGACGTTTAATCACAGAAAACTTCTCCTGCTCTCGAGTTTGGGTTTATCTGTAGTAAGACCTGTATTCAGATTTTCCCGATGGGTTGACGGTTTCCTGTTCGCCCTGGCGCGGCTTCTCAAGGTGCCGTTGCCCTCTTCATTTGGTTAGCGGACGGGGAAACAGAAGATTGCTAGATCTGGACAATTAGCAGGGCCGAGGTTGTCTTCACTTCCTTGGGCTTTGGCTTAAGTTTTCCTTTCCCCGGGTATCTCTTGCAAAGTTGCCCGATGTTGGCGATGGCAACAGGATAGTCTGTTTAGCCTGCTGTTAGGTTTTCTGGATTCTCTGAGTTGGGTTGATGGGCTGGCCCGCGGCATGGCGAGCGAAGGGATCCCTTTGACCTTTCTCAGCAGACTTCTCCCTATTTTTTCCTAGCTCAACTCAATCATTTTCCAACCGAAGAATTCAAGGTTATTGCTGTGGTTTGTGAAGTTTCTCCCAGTTTGGATCGACATAGCCAGTCGAGTGAATCTGCTTTGCTTGGCCAGGCTTCATTGCCCCAAGGCCACCCCTTGGATCCCCTCAGTGCTGAGGAGATGCGGCAAGTGGTGCAGATCCTGCGCCGGCAACGGCTCCTCAGTTCTCAGGGGCGCTTTGTGACCATCCAGCTACAAGAGCCGGAGCGGCCTTGGATGGAAGCGTGGCAGCCGGGGCAGCCGTGGGATCGGCAGGCTTTCGTGGTGCTGTTGGATCCGGCCAGTGGCAACACCTACGAAGCCGTGGTCTCTCTGTCAACACAGCAGGTGCGCTCTTGGCAGCTCGTTCCGGGCGTGCAGCCCCCTCTGCTCGACGATGAGGTGTACGCCTGCGACCGCCTGCTCAAAGAGGATCCCCAATTTTTGGCGGCTCTGCAGCGGCGGGGGATTGCCGATGTGGATTTGGTGATGGTGGACTACTGGACGGTGGGCTACTTCGGGATCCCGGAAGAAGAAGGGCGGCGGCTGGTGCGAGGCTTTTGTTTCCTACGTACTTCCCCTTGCGACAACGGCTATGCCCGCCCCATCGAGGGGCTCTACCCCTGGATTGACCTCAACCGCATGCAAGTTGTCAAGGTGGAGGATCGGGGTCTGTGGCCCTTGCCGCCGGAGTCCGGTAACTTCGACGAGCTGTTTTTCAAAGATTTTCGCCAAGACTTGAAGCCGCTAGAAATCACTCAGCCCCAAGGGGTGAGCTTCCAGGTGGAGGGGCACCACATCCGCTGGCAGAAGTGGGATCTGCGCATCAGCTTTAACCCGCGAGAGGGGCTCGTCCTCCACCAGGTGAGCTACGAGGATCAAGGCCGCCTTCGCCCCATTCTCTACCGCGCCTCGGTAGCCGAGATGGTGGTGCCCTACGGGGATCCGCGGGATCCCCACTGCCGCAAGAACGCCTTTGACGTGGGGGAATACGGCATCGGCATGCAGGCCAATTCCCTGCGCCTGGGCTGCGACTGCCTGGGGGAGATCTACTACTTCGATGCCTGGCTGCCCAGCAACAGCGGCGAGCCCATGCTCCTCAAAAACGCCATCTGCATGCACGAAGAAGACTTCGGCGTGCTCTGGAAGCACACCGACTGGCGCACGGAGCGAGCCCAGGTGCGGCGCTCGCGGCGGCTGGTGCTCTCTTTCTTTACCACCATCGGCAACTACGACTACGGCTTTTTCTGGTACTTTTACCAGGATGGCACCCTGGAGTTCGAGGCCAAGCTCACCGGCATTATCAACACCTGCGCCACCCTGCCGGGGGAGGAGCCGGAATTTGGCGTCTTGGTGGCGCCGCAGCTCTCTGGTCTCAACCACCAGCACTTTTTCACCGTTCGCCTGGACATGGCGGTGGATGGGCCGGGCAACTCCCTCTACGAAGTGCATGCCGAGCCGCTGCCGCCGGGGCCGGATAACCCCTACGGAAACGCCTTCCGCGCCCGCTCCACCCTGCTCAAAACCGAGCAGGAAGCTAAGCAAACGGTGGATCCCTTGCGGGGGCGCTACTGGAAGATTGTCAACCCCAACCGCCACAATCGCCTGGGGCAGCCGGTGGCCTACAAGTTGATCCCAGGAGAAAATGTCCAGCTCCTGGCCCACCCCGACTCCTGGCTGTATCGACGGGCGGGGTATTTGGCCCACCACCTCTGGGCCACACCCTATCACCCTGGCGAAAAGTTCCCGGCGGGGGACTACCCCAACCAACACCCCGGTGGGGAAGGGCTGGTGAAGTGACATCTTCTCCCGCTAAGCCCTGACGGGCTGTAGACGGGAGCTTCCGAGAATCACTTCTCGGAGTTGCTGCTTCAACGGACTGGTAAACCAGGATCCTCCACAGCCAGAGAGCGGCAGTCCCACCGCCCCCCTATATCCCCCCGTATACGGGGGGACCTGAGTCCACGCTTCAAAATCTCGATAGCAGCGTTCAAGTCTCTGTCCCACGACCCGCAACGGG
>NZ_JANSHP010000054.1:0-66596 GCF_047502605.1 Synechococcus sp. RC10A2 | reverse complement strand
AAGTTGGTTTGCTAAGTGCTGCTATTGTACCCCTTGAGCCCTTAACAGGCTGTACTTGCAAAGAGTCTAGCGTCAAAGCGAGTTTATTGGGAGTGACGAAGAATATTGACATCCGGGTTGTATGCTGCTTGGCAGATGAACGGGATCTACGAGCCCGGGAAAGTAGCAAGCTGCGCCTCAGCAGCTAGAAAGCAATCTTCAACCGTCGAGGAGAAAGAGCCAGTGTTTCCTAGCCTGCTGAAAAAAGGGGAAAATTGAGAGGCGTTTGTCCTTGACGGAGAGTGGCTTGTGCATCCAATTGCCATGGGATCCCTGGCCAGCTTCGTGGCCGGGTTAGCAACGGGGCTGGGGGCTTTGCCGGCGCTGTTTCTTCCCTCGCTCTCGGAGAGGGTGCAAGGGATCCTGCTGGGGTTTGGGGGTGGGGTGATGTTGGCCGCCACCTCGTTTTCACTGGTGGTGCCGGGCACCGAGGCGGCGCTGGCGCTGGGATATTCCCAGTTCGGGGCGGCCGTGGTGATGGTGGCGGGCCTGTTGTTGGGGGCGATCTTTCTGGAGAGTGCCCACCAGCTTTTTCCCCACGAGCACTTTTTCAAAGGGGCTGAAGGGGAGAACCGCGCCCACCTAAAGCGGATCTGGCTCTTCATCATTGCCATTGCCCTGCACAACTTCCCGGAAGGCCTGGCGGTGGGGGTGGGATTTGCCACCGGCCAAGTCAGCGATGGGTTGGCGCTGGCCCTGGGGATCGGCCTGCAGAACATGCCGGAAGGGCTGGTGGTGGCCTTGTCGCTGGCCAGCCAGGGGTATTCGCGGCTGTTTGCTTTTGCCATTGCCCTGCTGACCGGGCTGGTAGAGCCCATCGGCGGCATCGTGGGAGCGACGGTGGTCACTTTGGCTCAGCCGCTGCTGCCCTGGGGCATGGCCTTTGCCGCTGGTGCGATGTTGTTTGTGATCTCGGATGAGATCATCCCCGAGTCGCACCGGCAGGGGTTGGAGCGGGAGGGCACCTTTGGCGTTCTCAGTGGGTTTGTGGTGATGCTGCTGCTGGATATTGCCCTGGGTTAAAAAGGGATCCCGTCCTGAGGTGAGGTTTTATGCTGAGCAACGAGCCTTTTCTGTGGCGGGGAAGAGGGGATCATGCCTGCCTGCTGCTGCACGGGTTGGGGGGTGGCGTCTACGAGTTGCAGTGGCTGGCGGAGCGGCTGTTGGCAGCCGGCCTGACGGTGCAGGGGTTTAACTATCCCGGCCACGACCGCCCGGCACCCCGCATGCCCCCTTCCCGCTGGACGGAGTGGTACGGGCGGGTTTTGGAACATTACCTGGCGCTGCAGCAGGAGTACCCGCGCCTTTCGCTGGTGGGGTTTTCCACCGGCTGCCTGTTGGCGCTGCACCTGGCCTTTGCCCACCCTGTCCACAAATTGGTCCTGCTGGCGCCGTTTTTTGCCATTCGCCACCGCTGGTACTATCTCTTTCGCCCGGAGCAGTACCTCAACAGCCTGGGCTGGCTCTTGGAAGAGGTTCCCCGCTTTCGCCTGCCGATTCGGGATGGCGATGTCCGCGCGTTGGCAGAAAGAGTGGCCTATTTGCGCAGCTTCAATCTAACGGCGGTGCGCAGCGCTCTGGAGCTGATCGAGCGGGTCAAGGGAGAGGTGGCTGGCATCCGGGTTCCCACCCTGATCCTGCAATCTCGCCAAGATACAGTAGTGGATCCTGAACAGGCAGCGTGGCTCTATCAAGAGCTGGGATCCGCCGAGAAGACCCTGCATTGGCTGGAGCGCTCCGACCACGTTCTCACCTTGGACTGCGAGCGGGAGACGGTGTTTGCCCAGGTCTGCGCCTTTCTCACCCCGGATCCCGCTCCAGCCGCATCAGCGTAACCCGCTGCCAGGCGCCGCCCTCGTCGTAGTCGCGCACCAGGCGCAGCAGGTGGCGGCCCTCCGGCCCTTCCGGAAACCAGCTCAGGCTGAGGGAAAAGCGGCGATCCCGATGAAGGGTGGGGATGGGCAAGGGATCCGGCCCGCCCATCCACAGCCCCCCCGGCAAGGGATCCCAAGGGCTGGCCCACTCTGAGAGATCTACATGAGTTTCGCTGAGCAAGCTATCGGCAGCAGAAAAGCTCTGGGCGATCCCCCGCCATCGCCCTTGCAAGGCCTCTCCCAGTTGCGCTTGGGTCAGCGCAGGAAAGTCGGCCCCAAGATCCAGCACCTGGCCGCGCCGCTCCAAGATGACCGTCACCCGCACCAGGCGGCCCTGGGGATCCCACTGCTGCACCACCCGCGCCTTGCGCTCTCCCCAAAGAAAGCCCTGCTCGACGGCAAAATCGCCAAACGGTGCCAGCTGCAGCCGCCCGTTGGAAAAGGAGCCATCGGGGAAAAAGCGCAAGCCGGGCGAGAAATCTTGATAGACCCAGCTCTGGCGGCTTGTTGGGGTAGGGGATCCCTCTAGGGGGTAGTAGGCATTGGTTTGGCGGATTGCGTCCCGATCCAAAGCCTCAAAGGTGATGAGGCTGCGCTTTTGGCCCACCAGCTCCCAGCCGTGGGCGGTGGGTCGATACTCGGAAAAGAGCCCGTGCCATTCTCCCAGGTGCAGGGCCAGGCATTCTCTCTGGGTTGTCATGAAGCACTGTGAAGTAACATTAGGGAGACGCAACGCGGAAGACAGAGCCGATGGGGAGGAAGTTCCGAGGTGGCATTTTACTGGTTTTGGGGTTTATGCTCTCGCCCTTTTCCTGGTGGAACGATTTGTTCTTCAACCTACCCATTGCCTATGGATTTGGCTACCTCTGCAGCTTGTGGCAGCCCCAGTGGCTTTTGGGAGGAACCCTTGCCGGGTACTGGCTTTCCAACTTGATTGGCCTTCTCCTGATGCAGTTTGGCGCTACTGATGTGGTTGAGCAAGGGGATAAACCCCGCAACCTAAAGCGCGATCTCGTTATTAGTTTGGCTTCTTCTACTGCCTACACTTTGGCGATCCTCGGGCTGGTGCAGCTTCACCTTGTCGATATCGGCGCCCTCTTCCCCACTTCTTAAGCTCATGCCCCTCCCTCTTTTCTGGACAACGCTGGCGGAAGGGATCCTCGCCTTTATTGCCACCCACATCGACGACTTTTTTGTGCTGGTTGTGTTGTTTGCCCAGGTGCAGATCCAACCTACTTGGAAGGGCTGGCAGGTTTAGCTGGGGGGCTACTTGGGCTTGGCAGGATTGATCTTGATCAGCCTTTTGGGGTACTTGGGGGGCCTGGTGCTGCCGCCATCTGCCATTGGCCTGCTGGGACTGATCCCGCTGGCGGTGGGCGGCTGGAAATTGTGGCGATCTGAAGCGGAAGAAGCCCTGTCGAAAGAGCTGGAAAAACTGCAAGATCGACCACCCGCAAAGACTGGGCTGCTCTTTTTGCCCTCGCCAGCTCTGCTGTCCATGCTCCTCACCTTTGCCAATGGCGGGGATAACATCAGCTTGTACGTTCCTTTGTTTGCCGGCAGCACCCCTCTCCAGTTGGCTCTCTTTTCTATAATTTTCTTTTTGATGAAAGGGCTGTGGTTTGCCATGGCTCAAAGGCTGACGGTGCAACCGGAAGTGGCCAAGATCTTGGCTGAACAGGGAGAGCGCTGGGTACCCTGGATTTTGATGAGATTAGGGGTGTGGATCCTGTTCAAAAACGAAACTTGGCGATGGCTGCTCGGGATCCCGTAGCGGGCGGAGTCCCTTCGAGTTTCAGTCGTTGTGCCGCTCTGAAGCCGGATCCTAGTTCAGATCTTCGTGGCGGTGTTCCCGTTCCCGCCAATCAAATAGCGGCGTTCTTCCGCGCTTGTGGGGGACTGATTGAGTTGTGCAATTAGTTGTGCAATTAAGCGACGTAAAGTAGCCGTGCCCTAACCATAAACTGACGCAAAATAATCAACGAGAATCCATCAAGGACTGGTGAGGACAGTTCAAGATCAGAACCATCCAATCATCAAAAAATGGGGTAGGCCAAATTAACTTATCAAAGGATCGTCAAAAGATCCCAGAATGCGCACTTCTGGCTCTAGGAATATCGACCATCGTTGATAAACCTTTTCTTGGGCCAAGCAAATCAGACGGTAGATGTCGTTGGCGCTGGCCTGACCACAATTGAGGATGAAGTTGGCATGGCGCTCGGAGATCTGGGCCCCGCCAATCCGGTAGCCCTTCAGACCGACCTGCTCAATTAGCCAGCCGGCAGGATAGGTTTCGGGGTTGCGAAAGACGCTGCCACAACTGGGCAGATGATAGGGCTGAGAGCTCAGGCGCTGGTTGAGGTGGCGCTGGGTTTGTCGCTGCACCTGAGCCGGATCCCGGCCTGGGAGTAACTGCAGCGTTGCCCCCGTCACCGTCCAAGGAGAGTCCTGTAGCCGCGAGCGGCGGTAGCCAAATTGCAGATCGACCGGTTCTAAGCGGCAGGGCTCCTGCTCTTCATCCAAAATCTGCACTTCCACCAACACGTCCGACATGGCGCGCCCGTGGGCGCCGGCATTCATCACCACCGCTCCCCCCAGCGTGCCCGGGATCCCGATGGCCCACTCCAAGCCACTCCAGCCCCGCTTGGCGGCTGCCCGCGCCAGGTTAACCAAAGGTTCTCCGGCAGCGGCCCAGATCCTCCCCCCCTCCAACAGTTGCATCCCGCGCAAACGCCGGGTGTGGATCACCAGCCCCGGCAGGCCGGCATCGCTGATGAGCAGGTTGCTGCCCGCCCCCAACAGTGTAACCGGGATCCCTTGCGCCCGCGCCCAGGCCAAACATTGCTGCAGCTCCAGATTGTTGTGCGGCTCGCAATACCACTCCGCCTTGCCGCCCACCCGAAAGCTGGTCAGAGGGGCCAAGGGGATCCCCGCTTGAATCCGTCCAGAGAGTCGGGCAACGCTTGAGGCATTGGGCACGCAGGGAGCTGTAGTCATGATGCCAATACCTCAGAAGCCCCCATCTCCCTGATCCCATCCTCCGCTTGCCCCGGCAATTTCCCTTCAAAGTTTGCCAGAGGCTGCTCCCCCAGCCGAGCCGCATAGGCCCGCATCGTAGCGGCTATCTGTTGATTGAGATCGCCTGCGCCCAAAAAAATTGCCAGATCTCCAGGTTGCAAGATAGACGGCAACACCTGCGGCAATTGCGGCAAAGAAGACACATAACGTACATGGGGATGGTGCTCCGCCACCGACACGGCCAGCCGCAAGCTGTCGGAGCCCTCAGGCGCTGCTTCTCCCGCCCCATAAGTGGGCACGATCACCACCACCTGCGCATCCGCAAAGCAGCAAGCAAAGTCCTGGAACAACTTGGCCAAGCGGCTGTGGCGATGGGGCTGGAACACCGCCACCACCCGCCGCTGCTGCAGCCGTGCCGCCCGCAGCGTAGCCCGAATCTCGCTGGGATGATGGGCATAGTCGTCGATAAAGGTGACCCCACCCACCTCGCCCCTGTGCTCAAAGCGGCGCCGCACTCCCGGAAACTGGGCCAGAGCAGAGGCAATCACGGGGAACTCCAAGCCCAGCTGCCGCCCCACGGCAACCGCGGCCAGAGCATTGCTGAGGTTGTGGGATCCCAGCACCTGCAGGCGGAGCTGGCCGAGGAGGGATCCCCTTTCCCAGATCTCGGCAGAGGTGCAATCGGCAGTGTAGAGGATCTGACGGGCCTGGTACTGGGCTTGGGGATGGCCGGCCAGGCTGTAGCCGATGTCCACCTTGAGGTGGGTGGCCACGTTGGGGCAGTCCAGACAGGCCACCAGGGTTTGGCTCTGCTGCCCATACTGCTGAAAGGCCCGGATCACCTGCTCCAGATTGGCGTAGTGATCCGGGTGGTCTAGCTCAATGTTGGTGATCACGCCAATTTGGGGATAGAGCCGCACCAGGGATCCATCCGACTCGTCCACCTCGGCTACCAGGTATTCCCCCTGGCCTAGACGGGCATTGCCATCCCAGGCGTCCATCTCCCCGCCGATGATCAAGGTGGGATCCCAGCCCGCCGCCAGTAACATGTAGCCAATCATGCTGCTAGTAGTGGTCTTGCCGTGGGTGCCCGCCACCCCAATGCTGGGACGATGGTTAAACAGGGCAGCCAGCAAATCGGCTCGATGCCAAACCTTTAGTCCCTTGTCCAGCGCCGCCGCTAATTCCGGGTTGGTGGGGCGAATGGCGCTGGAGTAGACCACCTGGGGATCCCCGGCCAAACCCTCCAGAGTGTGCCCCTGAATAAAGCGCACCCCCAAGGCTTCCAGGCGACGGGTGCGGCCATTGGCGGCAATATCCGACCCTGAAACCCGAAACCCCTGCTTGGCCAAAATGTAAGCCAGAGCCGACATCCCGACCCCGCCGATCCCGACAAAATGATAAGCCGGAAGTAGCGGGTTCAACGGATCTAAATTTTTCGCAGGCGGAGATGGAGAACGAGCTGGCGCCGGCGCAACGGCATCTTTCCCCCCAACTGTTTCCACCATCGCAACTCCACCTCACTCCTCGCACCACACCTAGAAATCGGCACCTGCAGAAAGGCCCCGGACACGGCAGATCATATCAGGAATCCCTTGGGTTAGGTAGCCGACGAAGGTCGACAACCGAAGACAAGCCGGAGAAAAACGAATACCCGAAAAATAAACACATGAGAAAAACCTGGACATCCTTGCCCCATAAACTTTACATTTATTAAAGAATTGCAACTGTAACGACCGACCTCAACCGCAAAACTCAACGAGTAGGGAACGATGAATCAGCGGCTACTCTGGTCTATTGCGGGAGCTGGATTGCTGGCCGGAACTGGGCTGGCCTGGCTGGGCCTGAGCCAGCAGGCGGCCACCCAATCCGTATCAGAGAATGCAACGGAGGAGACGCGGCTACCTCCCCGCGTTGGCGCCCTGGGTCGCCTGGAGCCGGAAGGAGAGGTGGTGCGGGTGGCCGGCCCTCCGGGAGAGCGACTGGGAGAGCTGCTAGTGGCCGAAGGGGAGCGGGTGAGGGCGGGGCAAGTGTTGGCCCGTCTGGAAAGCTATCGAGAGCGCCTGGCCGAGCGGGAGTATGCTGCTGCCCAACTCCAAGAAGCCCGCGCCCGGCTGGAGGCCGAGACCCGCTTTGGCCAAGCTCAAGTGGAAGAGGCGCGCACCCGCCTCAGCCGCCTAGACGAACCGCAACAGATGCAGATCCGATCCCAGGAAGCGGTGGTGGAGCGCCTTCGGGCGGAGCTGGCCGATGCCGAGGCCAACCTGGCTCGCTTCCAGGCCCTGTGGCAGGAGGGGGCTATCTCCCAGCAGGAGCTAGACCAGAAAGCTCTGCTGGTGCGGCAACGGCAGGAGGACTTGCGGGCTGCCGAGGCCACTCTGGATCAACTGCGCCTGGCCCGCGAGCGGGATCTGCGCAACGCCCAAGCCCAGGTGCAAGCTGCTGAAGCGGGGCTGAGGCGGGCGCAAGCGCAAGTGCAACTGGGATCCCTGGCCCGCAACCTGGAGCTGGCGGAGGCCCGTCTGGAGCGCACCCTCATCCGCGCCCCCCGGGCCGGCCAGGTGCTCAAGATCCGCACGCGGCCTGGGGAAGTTATCGCTGCCGACACAGGGATCCTCGAGCTGGGCAACACCGACCAGATGATGGTGGTGGCGGAGGTCTACGAAACCGACATCCTGCGGGTGCGGCCCGGACAACGGGCCACCATCAGCAACCGCGCGCTGCCAGAAACGCTGCAGGGCCGGGTGGAGCGGGTGGGCCTGCAGATCGGCAAAAAAGACGTGCTCAACACCGACCCCGCCGCCGATGTGGATGCCCGCGTGGTGGAGGTGTACATCCGCCTGGATCCGGAAAGCAGCGCCCGCGTGGCCGGCCTGACCAACCTGCAGGTGGATGTGGCCATCGAGGTCGAGGGGTAGGAGGGGGGAATGTCCGGCCTGTTCAGCGTAGCGTTTATCGGGCGGCGCATCCCCTTGGCCTGGCTGCAGTTGACGCGGGAGAAGATCCGCCTGCTGGTGGCCCTGGCGGGCATTGCCTTTGCCTGCATTCTCATGTTCATGCAGTTGGGCTTCCAGGACAGCCTCTTGGAAAGCGCCATCCGCTTCCACGTCGCCCTCAAAGGGGAGATCTTCCTGGTCAGCCCCCAGTCCAACGCCCTCATTGCCATGAACACCTTTTCCCAGCGGCGGCTCTACCAGGCGTTGGGCTTTGAGGGGGTACGGGCCATCTCGCCCGTCTATGTGGGCTTTGCCCTCTGGAAAAACCCCCAGACCCGCCGCACCCGCAGCATCTTTGTGGTGGGGGTGGATCCCTCTGCCGACCTGCTGGAGTTGCCGGAGCTGACCCCCGACAAGTTGGAGGAGATCAAGAAAGCAGACGTGGTGCTCTTCGACCGCCGCTCCCGCAGCGAGTTTGGCCCCATCCCGGAGTGGTTTGAGGCCGGTCGAGAAGTTTTTACTGAAGTAGGCAACCGCCGCGTCCAGGTGGGGGGCCTGTTCAAGATGGGGGCCACCTTTGGCGCCGATGGCACCATCCTCACCAGCGACCTCAACTTCCTGCGCATCTTTCCCCAGCGGGAGCGCGGCCTGGTGGATATCGGCGTAGTGCAGCTGCAGCCGGGAGTGGATCCCCAGCCGTTGGTGCAGCAGATGCGGGCCTTGCTGCCGGAAGATGTGCGGGTGCTGTCGCGGGCAGAGTTTATCGATATGGAGCAAAGCTACTGGGAGGAGGGCACGGCCATCGGCTTTATTTTCGGCCTGGGGGTGGCCATGGGCTTCATCGTCGGCATTGTGATTGTCTATCAGATCCTCTACACCGATGTATCCGATCACCTGGCGGAATATGCCACCCTCAAGGCCATGGGCTACACGGATACTTACCTGTTGGGGGTGGTGTTTCAAGAAGCTATTTTGCTGGCCGGCTTGGGGTATATTCCAGCTTTTGCCCTGGCAGTTTTGCTCTACGATTTGACGGCCAATGCTACGTTGCTGCCGATCGCCATGACCTTCAACCGGGCGGTGTTGGTGCTGCTGCTGGCAGTGAGCATGTGCTTTATCTCGGGGGCCATTGCCGTGCGGCGGCTGCGGGCAGCCGATCCCGCCGACATTTTCTAAGTTTTGGCAAGAATGGAGGAGGCAGATGGATTGTTGAATAGCTTGATCAACTGCCCAAAGACTTCTGGGATCCCTTCAATAGGCTTCTGGATGGTTCAATCGCGGCGGTTCCGATGATGGCCCAAGCGGTTACTGAATTGAATTGTCAACCCAAGTTGTTTGAGATTTTGAGCTCCCTATGCTGCCTTCCCTTCTCGATCAAGCTGCCCTCGCTTCCACCCAACATGCCGTTGAGCCGGTGGTCAAAGCCGAAGGGGTGAACCACTACTTTGGCGAGGGATCCCTGCGCAAGCAAGTGCTTTTTGACATCAACTTCGTTTTGCAGCCGGGGGAGATCGTGTTGTTGACCGGCCCCTCTGGCTCCGGCAAGACCACGCTGCTCACGCTCCTGGGAGCTTTGCGCTCGGTGCAAGAGGGCAGCCTGCGGGTGTTGGGGCAGGAGCTGCGGGGCGCTAAGCCCAACACCCTCATCCAGATCCGCCGCCAGGTGGGGTACATCTTCCAGGCCCACAACCTGCTGCGCTCCCTGACGGCGGCCCAAAATGTGCGCATGGCCCTGGAGCTGCACAACGGCCTTTCTCCTCAACAGGTGCAGCAGCAGGCAGAAGCGATGCTGGCGGCGGTGGGTTTGGGGGATCGCGTCCACTACTACCCGGAGCAGCTTTCGGGAGGGCAGAAGCAGCGGGTAGCCATCGCGCGGGCCCTGGTCAGCCACCCCAAGTTGGTGCTGGCCGACGAGCCGACCGCAGCCCTGGACAGCAAGTCGGGCCGCGAGGTGGTGACCCTGATGGAGAAGTTGGCGCGAGAGCAGGGCTGCACCATCCTCATGGTGACCCACGACAACCGCATCCTCGACATTGCCGACCGGGTGTTGCACATGGAGGATGGCCGCCTGGAGAGCCAGGTTGTTGCCTAGTTTGCCGGGGCGTGGCGGCGGTACCACTCGATGGTGCGCTGCAGCCCCTCCCGCAGGCTCACCTTGGCCACAAAACCTATCCTCTCGCGGGCTTTGGAGACGTCCAAGCAGCGGCGCGGCTGGCCGTTGGGCCTGTCGGTTTGCCAGCGGATCTCGCCCCGAAACTCCATCAGCTCGCAGATGAGGGCGATGAGATCCCGAATGGAGATCTCCTCGCCGGTGCCCAAATTGAGTGGCTCAGGGCTGTTGTAGAGCTGGGTGGCCAGGAGAATTCCCCGAGCCGCATCTTCGGCGTAGAAAAACTCGCGGGTGGGGCTGCCATCTCCCCACACCTCGACGTAGTTCTGGCCCCGCTGCTGGGCTTCATGCACCTTGCGGATCAAGGCCGGGATCACGTGGGAGCTTTCCGGATCGAAGTTGTCCATGGGGCCGTAGAGGTTTACCGGCAGGAGGTAGATGCCGTTGAAGCCGTACTGCTGCCGGTAGGCCTGCAGTTGCACCAGCAGGGCTTTCTTGGCGATGCCGTAGGGGGCGTTGGTCTCCTCCGGGTAGCCGTTCCAGAGATCTTCTTCCTTGAAGGGGACGGGGGTGAACTTGGGATAGGCGCAGATGGTGCCCACGCAGACAAACTTCTCCACCCCCGCCAGGTAGGCGGCGTGGATGAGCTGGGATCCCATGATCAGGTTGTCGTAGAAGAGCTCCGCCGGCTTGGCCTGGTTGAGGCCGATGCCGCCCACATGGGCCGCCAAATGGATGACGACATCTTGTCCCTGCACCACCTCTTGGCAGACCTCCCAGCGGCGCAGGTCGTGGGTGCGGGAGCGTGGGATCCGCACCTGCTCCGGCTTGACCCCCAGGAGTTGCAACTGCTGCAGGACGTGTTTGCCCAAAAAGCCGCTCCCTCCGGTAAGCAAGATGCGCTTTTGGCTGAGATCGATGGCACTGGACAAGCTGTTGGGCGTCATGGCTGGCGCGGAAAATCCCCGGCTTTCATTATGGGGTAAGGCGGCAGCTCCTAACTGCCCAAGCCTGAAGACAGCTCTGCCTGTAGCCGCTCCTGGGCCACCTGCAGGGCTTGGGCCAGTTTCTCTGGCTGTTTGCCGCCGGCCTGGGCCAGGTTGGGCCGCCCACCGCCACCGCCGCCTGTCAGCTTGGCGATCTCGCCGATAAAGGAGCCCGCTTTGAGACCAAGTTTCTGCACCGCCGGGCTAAAAGCCGCAACCAGGCTGACCTTGCCAGCTTCCGGCACCGATCCCAGCACCACTGCCCCTTCTCCCAGTTTGTGGAGCAGATGTTCGGCAGCAGTTTTCAGCGCCTCGGGGGGAGTGGATCCCAGTTCCGCCGCCAAGATCTGCAGATTGCCAACAGCTACAGCCTGGGGCAGGAGCCGCTCTGCCTGCAGCAAGGCCAATTGGCTGCGCGCCTCCTCGAGCGCCCTCTGGGCGGCCTTCAGCTCCGCCTGCAAAGCCGCCACCCGCTCCGGGATCTCCTGGGGCTTGGCCTTGAATTGGGCGCTCAGCTCCCGCACGACGCTATCCCGCTCGTTTAGGTATTCCAGCACCGCCGGCCCAGCTACCGCCTCGATGCGGCGGATCCCGGCCGCTACGCCACTCTCGGAGATGATCTTGAACAGGCCGATCTCGGCAGTGTTGCTGACGTGGGTGCCGCCACAGAGCTCCATTGACACCCCCGGAAAGTCAACCACCCGTACCTCGGCGCCGTATTTTTCCCCGAACATGGCTATTGCCCCCCTGACCTTGGCCTCTGCCAGGGGCATGATGGAGACTTGCGCAGGATGGGCCTCGGCAATCCAGGTGTTGACCAGATCCTCAACCTGCTGCAGCTCTTCGGGGGTGAGGGGACGCGAGAGGGTAAAGTCGAAACGCAGCCGGTCAAAAGCCACTAGAGATCCCGCCTGGCTAATAGAGGGATCGACAACCTTTTTCAGGGCTGCCTGCAGCAGGTGGGTGGCTGTGTGGTGGGCCTGGGCGCGCCGCCGGCAGGCCAGGTCAATCTGGGCCTGCACCGGATCCCCCACCCGCAGGATCCCCCGTTCTACCCGGCCAAAGTGGACAAACAGATCCCCCCGCTTCTGCACATCCTCCACCCGCACCAACACTCCGTCGCCGGCCAGGTAGCCGCGATCCCCGATTTGGCCCCCGGACTCCGCATAAAAAGGCGTGCGATCCAAAACCACCTGCACCGACTGCCCGGCCTCTACCTGGGGCACCGACTTCCCTTCCACCAGCAGGGCCTCCACCACGCCGCGGGCAGAAGACTGGCTGTAGCCCAAAAACTCCGTCTCGATTAAAAACTCGGCCAGCTCGTCCAGGGATCCCTGGGCCGTGACGTCGAGGGTTTGGTGGGCGGCGCGGGCCCGCTGCCGCTGTTTTTCCATCTCTTGCTCGAAGCCCTGCACATCCACGCTAAAGCCGCGCTCCTGGGCAATTTCCTGGGTCAGCTCCAACGGGAAGCCGTAGGTGTCGAAGAGCTTGAAGGCGTCGGCACCCGAGATCTGCTTGGGCGCGCCACTGGCCGTGACGTTGGCAAACAGATCAAACAGCAGCCGTTCCCCCCGCTCCAGGGTCTTGAGAAACTGCTCCTCTTCCCGCTGCAGCTCGGCCTTGATCACCGCCTCCCGCTCCCGCACCTCCGGATAGGCGGCCTCCGCCAACTGGATGGCCGTCTCCACCACCGGCAGGGTAAAGGGCTCGCCGATCCCCAAGAGGCGCCCGTGGCGCACCATCCGCCGGATCAGCCGCCGCAGCACATAGCCCCGGTCCACGTTGGAGGGGATCACCCCATCGGCAATGAGATGCATCACCGCCCGCGCGTGATCCCCAATTACCTTGAGGGAGACTTTCTGCTCGGGGCTGGCCTGGAAGTAGTCCACCCGGGCAATCTCGGCCGCCTTCTGCACAATAGGGAAGATCAAATCGGTCTCATAGTTGTTGGGGACTCCCTGCAGCACCTGAGCCAGCCGCTCCAGTCCCAGGCCGGTGTCGATGTTTTGCCTGGCCAAGGGAGTGAGGCGGCCCTCGCTGTCCCGGTTCAGCTCCATGAACACCAGGTTGTAGATCTCCAAAAAGCGAGAGTCGTCCCCTAGGTCGATCTGCTCATCCCCCAGCTCCGGCTTGAAGTCGTAGTAGATCTCCGAGCAAGGGCCACAGGGGCCGGTGGGGCCGGCAGCCCAGAAGTTGTCCTCCTCCCCCATGCGCCGGATGCGGTGGGGTGGGATCCCGATCGCATCGCGCCAGAGGGCAAAGGCCTCCTCATCTTCTCGAAAGACGCTCACCACCAGGCGCTCTGGCGGCAGGCCAAACACCTCTGTCACCAGCTCCCAGGCCCAGGTGATGGCTTCTTTTTTGAAGTAGTCGCCAAAGCTGAAGTTGCCCAGCATCTCAAAAAACGTGTGGTGGCGGGCCGTCCGTCCCACGTTCTCGATGTCGTTGGTGCGCACGCATTTCTGGGCAGTCGTGACCCGTGGGTACTGTGGATCCTGATGGCCGAGGAAAATCGGCTTGAAGGGCAGCATGCCGGCGATGGTCAGCAGCACCGTCGGATCCTCCGGCACCAAGGAGGCGCTGGGCAATACCTGATGGCCCCGCTGGGCGTAGAAATCCAGAAAAGCCTGCCGGATGGCGGCACCGGAGAAGGATGGAGACATGGCCAAGGCAAAGGGTAACTGTATTGATCAATTCTAGGTTTTTTGGCTCTGGGGCAGTTGAACTCCCGCTCTCGGATGGGGCCAGTGTCGCTCCCCAAAGCGACACAATCTAAGCGATTTCTCTGATTGAGCCCAAGTGGGCAAACGCTAGGATCAGCCTGTTCGAGGCGGATGCGCAAGATTTTTCTCTCCTTGGTCTAGGCTAGATGTATCTCTAGCAACTTGCTTGCCCGCCCATCGGCCCCGTCTCGGTTACCTAGACGTCAGCCGGTAGCGCCTGAATGATATGCCCAACTGCTACTGCCTCAATCCGGACTGTCTGCGGCCGGAAAATCCCCCGGCTGCCTCCACCTGTGCCTTCTGCGGGCAGCCGCTGCTGCTGCGCAATCGCTATCGCGCCTTCAAGCGTCTGGGGCAGGGGGGATTTGGCGCCACCTTCTTGGCCCGCGATGAGGACATGCCCTCCAAGCCCTGGCGGGTGATCAAGCAGTTGCGCCCGGCTGAAAATTCGCCCCAACTGGCCAGGCTGGCGGAGGAACTGTTTAACCGCGAGGCCGAGGTGTTGGAGCGCCTGGGGGAGCACTCGCAAATCCCCAAGCTCTACGCCCACTTCCAAGAAGGCGGCAAATTCTACTTGGTGCAGGAGTTTATTGAGGGGATCACGCTTGCCCAGGAGATGCGGCGCAACGGGCCTTTTTCCGAAGAACAGGCTCGGCAGGTGATGCAGGAGGTGCTGCTCATCCTCAGCTATGTCCACAGCCACAACACCGTCCACCGCGACATCAAGCCGGCCAACCTGATTCGCCGCAAAGAAGATGGCCGCCTGGTGCTAATCGACTTTGGGGCGGTGAAGCAGCTTGGGCCAGGCCACACGTTGTCGGAGGAGGGAACGGCCATTCGCTCCCTGGGCTTTTCTCCGCCGGAGCAGATGGCCGGCCAGGCGGTAGGCCCCGCCAGCGATCTCTACGCGCTGGCCGCCACCTGCCTCAACTTGATGACCCTGGAGTCGCCGGCCAAGTTTTACGACCACAACACGGGCCAATGGGATTGGTCGGATCGCCTGCAGCTCAGCCCCGAGTTCGACGCCATTTTGCGCCGCATGCTGCACCCGGTTATCAGCCAGCGCTTTGCCACGGCTACCGAGGCGTTGCGGGCTCTGCAAGGGATCCCGGTGCAGGAGGGCCCGCCTTCCTCGCCGGTCATCTTGCCCCCTTCTCCCTTGACTGCCGGCTCCAGCCCGTTGCTGATCTCCGACCATTGGACCAGACGCCGTTCAACCTCCCCCCCCCCTGCCCGAACAGATGGGTTCTCGCCTACGCCGCTCCCTCGGCCCGGCGCGGGAGACATGCTGCCCCTGGGATCGGTTCCCACCGGCTGGGGGAGCACCACCGGTTTTACCCAACTGGGCCAAGCCAGCCGCATCACCGGCGGCGGGCAGATCAAGCCAGCCACCCCGCCGCGCATCCCGTCTTTGGCGGGGGCGGATCTGCGGGGCAAGTCTTTTGCCAACCAGAACTTAGCCGGTTACGACTTGCGCTGCGCCGACCTGCGGGGGGCCGATTTTTCGGGGGCCAACCTGCAGGGAGCCGATCTGCGCGGGATCCGCTTCAACACACCGCAACCCCGCTGGCTGCGCTTTTTGAGCCGGCTCCTCGGCTCGGCCAAAACCTTGGGCGAGATCCTAGCAGGCCTGGGAGGGCTCTTGGGAGCCGGGAGCCTGGCGTTTTTGCTCGTCCATCTCGCCACGCGCAATGTGGTTTATGCCTTGGGGGCGGCTGGGATGGCTTTGGTGGTAGCCGGGTCGGTGCTCTGGTCTGCAGGCGGCAGAACTTCCCTGCCACGCCAAGCCGAAGAAAAGGGCAAGCGCTTCACCAGCTTTTACAAAGCGGATCTGCGAGGGGCACAGATGGATAGGAAGCTGCGGGAGTTCGCCCGCCGCCAGGGTGCCATCTTGAGCTAGAGCAGATCCGTTCCCGCCTTAGGCTATGGGAGGAAGGCCTCTGCGGAGGGCCTGGCTCACCTGCTCCGCCAGAGGTCGGCAGGCCACGGCTTTCCCTTGCCGCCGATCCCCTGCCTGGTCGTAAAAGACGATGCCTTCGGCGCGGGAAAGGCCCAGGGCCAAAAACAGCAGCTCCAAAACCCCAAAGGAGGTGGCCTCTAAGTCCGGCGCTTGCTGCCGAAGTTCCGCCAGCGTGGCTTGGGCATCTTCCAGGTGGCCAAAGGCCGGGATCCACAGATGGCCGGGGGGCTCGGGTTCTGGGGGGGAGTCCGCCCCGGCGGAGCTTTCCACCACCCGCACCGTCAGCCAGCCACCATCGGGGTAGCGCAAGGTGGTGTACTGCAGGTGATCCAGGTGTTGGGCCACCTGGGTGAGCACCTCCGCCACCTGCTGCATCGCCGCTGTCGGGATCCCGTTCTGCGGGGCCTCCTCTACCAGCGTTGCTGCCTGGGCCGCCAGACTAGATACCATGATTGACAACCATCCTCATCTAAGTTCAGAATAGGTATTCGCAGCTCCTGGGGCTGTAGTTCAATTGGTTAGAGCACCGCCCTGTCACGGCGGAAGTTGCGGGTTCGAGCCCCGTCAGCCCCGTACCTGTTAGGAACACTGTAGCCTACATCGGCAAGCGGGTCAGCCCTGCTATTATAGGTACCTTGCTCCGTTAGGGTAGGGAGATGTGTGCCTTGCGGTATCTGCGCCCGGATTTGCTTCACCTCAAGCCCTATGATGCCGTGCCGCCCCAAGCTGCCGACAAGTTGGATGCAAACGAGTTTCCCTGGGATTGGCCGGTGGGCTTCAAGCAGAAACTCTCCCTCCTCTGGGAAAAAGGGATCCCGAGCAACCGCTACCCCGATGCTCATCACCAGGGCCTCAAGCAGGCCATCGCCGCCTATGCCGGGGCAGATCCGGCCCAGATTAGCCTGGGCAACGGTTCCGACGAGCTAATCCGCTCCCTGCTCATCGCCACCTGTGTGGGCGAGCGGGGCAGCGTTTTGGTTGCAGAGCCCACCTTTTCCATGTACGCCATCCTAGCCCAGAGCCTGGGGATCCCGGTGGTGCGGGTGCCCCGCCATCCCGAGACGTTTGCTCTGGATCTGGGGCGGTGTCAACAGGCCGTAGCGGAGCAGCGGGTGCGGGTGGTGTGCTTGGTAGATCCCAATTCGCCCACCGGCAATGGCCTGAGCACCGCTGAGTGGGAGTGGGTTGAAGGGTTGCCCGCCGAGATTTTGGTGATCCTCGATGAGGCCTATTTTGAGTTCAGCCAGCACACGGCCCTGCCCAAGCTGGCGGAGCACCCCAACTGGGTTATCTTGCGCACCTTCTCCAAAGCCTTTCGCCTGGCAGCTCACCGGGTGGGCTATGCCATCGGCCATCCGCAGCTTATCCAGGTGCTGGACTCCATCCGCCTGCCCTACAATCTCTCGGCCATCTCCCAGTGGGCCGTTCAGATCGCCCTGGAACATGCCGAGGAGTTTTTGGCCGACCTACCCCTCATCCGTCAGGAACGAGATGCCCTCTACCAAGCCCTGCAGGAACTGCCGGGGGTGCGGGTGTGGCCCAGCCAGGCCAATTTTCTCTACTTCCGGGTGGCAGGATGGGATCCCCAGGATCTGCAGCGGGCCTGGCAAGAGCTGGGAACTTGTGTGCGCTGTACCGGCGGCGGGCTGCGCCTAACGGTGGGCACCCCTGAAGAAAACCAACGCGCCCTGGAGCGGCTGCGGCAGATCTTGCGGTAGTTGGCTCTACTTCCAACTCCTTCTCAACCTGGGCCGAGCAATCGCTGAATCAGGCTATGAACTTGCTGGAGCTGCCTCTCGTTGAGCCGCTTCAGTTCCTCGCGGATTGCCACTTGCAGTCTCTGAGCTTCAGTTTGCTCCCGCTGCAGCAGCCAACTTTGAACAGGGCTGGGGTGCTCCACGAAGTCATGTGGCCAGGGATCCCATTCCTCCAGCTCGGGCTCTGCCTGGGGCAGTTGCTCACGCCAGCGCTCTTGAGCGCGGCTAAACTCCTCCGCCAAAAGATCGGTCGGTCGTCCCTCCGCCTGCAGAGAATCTCTGTACTTCTTGTGAACCAAAAGCCAGCGCTGCCGAATCTGAGAGCGTTGCCATCTTGGGATTCTACCGATTCTGTTTTCAGCAAAGCGCTCATAAAACCTGAGCGCATCTCGGTAGCAGCCCAGTCGCTCGTAGGCTAGGCCCACCTCCAGCGGCTGCAGCCACCAAGCGTGCTCCCCGCGCACACTGCTTACCACTTCCTGCAGAAAATCCCGCAGTCCAGGGAGCTTCCACCTCAGCTCATCCCAGTTGGTTTCCATGTCTCGAGCCATGCTGGCCACCAACTCGTAGTCATGTCCGCGCTGCCACGCCTGTGGGTGGGCCTGAACCACTTCCCAAAGCCTGCACCACTCGCGGCGCCGGATCAGGATTCGCAGCAGCAGCGGCCACTCTTTCAAGCGCTCCAGGCTGAGAATGACGTCGTTGATGTACTCCTCCCACTCGCCCGCGAGGGGACGTCCCGCCTCCTGCCATTTGCTCACCACTGCTGCGTCCTGCCGGTCTTTGGATAGCCACCTCACCTGGCCAGGCGGCTTCTCCAATTGGATCTTGGCTCGGTAGTAGCGGGAATGCTCCGTTTGGCCACCTTGATCCCAAATGGCAACTGCCTCCTCAAGTTTTTGTTGCTGGAAATAACAGATGCCGAGAATCTTGTGATATTGCCCTGCGAACGGCTGCCGCTGGCCAAGAAAGGCCAAACGCTCCCTCAAAGCCTCAAGAGTCTCTTGCCAAAAAAGTTCACGATCCTCCGGCTTAGGACAAAAAGTCCCTAGGTTATCGAAAACTTCCTCCAGCTCCGCCAAAAACTTCTCCACACAAACCTTCCAAGTCAGATCCGAATGCTTCGGGCTGACCTCAACGCTCAACCAATCTCGCACTCGAACTATCTGTCGAAAGCGCTCCATGGACTTGGCAGAGCTGCTTTGGGTTACCACCATCAAATCCACCAGAGGACCGTAGTTAGGGATCTCGGAGCACCTGGCAAAGTGAGTAGAACGATGCTGCTGCAACTCTGACCAAGCTTTTGCCTTCCAAAAGCACTCCCAGGCTTCTCGGATGAGATTTCTATTGGGTAGGGCGGATCTTTCCAAGCTTAAAAACTGACGGCCTGCAGAAACGTAATCCCTCTGCAGCTTGAGGATCCAAGCTTGGCATTCCTGTTCTAATTTCTGGTTGCCTGCCTGCCGAGCAAAGGCGCGCGCATCTTCCAAGAGCTCAGGATTTCCCTCCTCTACCCCTTGCCTAAGAAACCCAAGAGCCAAGTCCAGCACATCCTGTAAGTTTTTATCCGTCCAGTATTGGATGCCAGTGCCTTGAGCGAAGCCGGCCAGTACAGGCGGATGCGTTTGCCATTGGGATCGATCGGGCTGCAAATGAGAGTGATTGAGCCAAAAGTCAATCTCCAAGGCAGGATCCCAGAATTCCCGCCAGCCGGCTGCAGTATCCACAACAGCTAAGGCTTCGATGGGGCGGGTAATACCAACGTATAGCTGGTTGAGAAAATAATGTAGTTGCAGGGATACCTTCTCTGCAGCTTCTTGAGCGTAGTGGT
This sequence comes from Synechococcus sp. RC10A2, assembly GCF_047502605.1. Classification (NCBI taxonomy): domain Bacteria; kingdom Bacillati; phylum Cyanobacteriota; class Cyanophyceae; order Synechococcales; family Synechococcaceae; genus Synechococcus; species Synechococcus sp. RC10A2. The sequence goes on along the minus strand of NZ_JANSHP010000054.1, from coordinate 47,362 downwards.
TAAGCCTTCGGCTAAAGTTTTGTCGATAGCAGTCGCCAAACTTGTAGAGAATGATCTTTTTGAACTCCATGCCCTTGACAGCGGTAACAGTCTGCAGCAGCGCCGGCTTGAGATTTTGCTCCAGCTCTTCGGCAAAAACCCTCTGGAGGTCGGGATCTTGGCGCACGTAGTCCAGCTCCTCTCCTATAGAACAAGGCAGGATGCAAACTGTACCCGTGCTGTTCCTGAGCATACTCCTCAGCTCATGTTGAGTTAAGTTCTTGTCTTGGCCATCCAGTACAAACTTTTGAGCTGGCCTCCCCGGTTCCTGAAAACGCCAAGGCTGCTGTGGGCAAATCCCCCGATCATTGCTAAGAACTCGCCGCCACAAGTTGATAAGGTTGCTAAAACGAGTAATCTGAGGGCTACAGCGGTAATTATTTTTTAACTCCCGGGGACTTGGAATCTCGAGAGAATGGCCGGGCAACAAGTAAGCACGGATATGCTCGTAGAGATACCTCCTCAGGGCACCCCAACGAAATCCTGTAGGATTGATAGTTTGCAGAGGATCCCCAGCAAAAGCATAAGGTAAACGCTCGATAGCCCAATCCAACTTATATTTTCCCCAGGGGGACAAGCAGAAAACAATATTCAGTTCAAGCTGGGTAAAGTCTTGAACCTCATCACAGAAAATGACTGGGTGAATTGATCTAAGAAAACCATTCTGTAACACATCCCTAGCCAAATCTTGATCGTCCCAGTAGCTTCCGTAGGTAGTTCGTTCTTGATAACCCGGCCAAACTTGCTCGTATATTCGATCAAAGACTTCTACATTTACAGTGCGGTCGGCTTGAGGCAATTCCCGATAGCAATCTGGATCCAAGTAGTCGCTTACTCCATAGCCCTTGATCAGAGTACGAATCGTATGCCAAGCTAATTCTACATCACTGCGGCCGCGGTACCAGCTCCGGAATCGATAAAAATTGACATATCGCTCCGGTTGATAGCGTTCTTGTCTCTCTGGTGGAAGGCAGCTTAACAGGTAGTCCTGGAAGGTGCTAAAGAAAGCTTGACATCGCTCAATTTCCCCTTCTGAGAAGTCACTGCCTCTCTCTCGGTAACGATGGTTGACCCGCAAAATTGTACTTACCTTGCTGCGGGCTTGCTGTACTAGACTCGGGCTATAGGTTAAAAAGAGAGGACGGTACTGAAAGCTTCCTTTGCTTGAATCCTTCAGGTAATGGCTGCAGTAATCAGCAAAACGGTAATACAACATCAGAGATTTGCCGCTCCCAGCTCGCCCGTTGATTAGTAGAGGCATAGAGGTGCTTTGGAGAATTTCTTCTTCCTCCATCGACAAAGCTAAGTTCCCCTCTGTAGTCTCCTGGATTTCCAGCCAGACGTTTTCATCTGCAACCATGGAGTCGGGGTAGGCGCGGCGGGCATATCGCTTCCAAATCTCTAAAGATTGTGGGTGTTGGAGAATATCCGGCTGATCGGCCCCCCTCCCAAATAGGCAAGTTCGGCGCCCCAGGTCAAACCGCTCTCTCTGCTCCGGAGCGTGGTCGTAAACTCCAATTAAAAATGGAGATAAGACTTTTTCCTGCTCACATACCTGCACCAGGCTGATAGCCAGATGTATCGAGCCTTCCCGCCAGCACCTAACCTCAGTTTCTGGATAAAACAGTGGTAGTTTCCAGTAGAGATTCCCTTTCTCATCGCCAATGATGAATTGCTCTACCGCCCGATACACTTGGCGCCGCTGTTCTAGAGAAAGGGCTTGCACTTGCCGAACCCATTCCCCGCTTTCCAACACAAGCCGCTCCTGGCGGTTGGGAGTATTTAAAAACTGTATCCAATCGTACAGTTCGTTGGGCAGAGGGAGGAGCTGGTTTTGCCGCGCTTCTTCTTGTTCATTTTCCGCTTGCCTTTGTGCCAGCCATGCCTGTAGCTGATCGTCAGACACCCAGTTCCTCACCCGCTCTTGATAGCTGGGATCCTGCCGCCGCTCCAGGAACTCTCGGTACTCGTGGCTGCCTCTCCCCCAAAGGCCAAACAAGACCAAAACCGGCACCTCTCCCAGATAGCGCAGATCAGCCACCAAGCGAACGTTGCGCCGGAGGTTGCGTTTCCAGTAGGGGTAGCGAACGTCGAACAACCGGCTTAAAAGGGTGCGATCCCCCTGCTCCAGCCGTTCTATCAGCTCCTCAAGGTTGTATGGCGCTCCTGCCTCCAAAACTTCTTCTGGGCAATACACGTACATGGGATCCCACTGCTCAAGCTGTCCTGGTTTGAAGGCCATCTTAGAGGCGGCCTGCCTTGTCTGTCAGGTCTCTCTCAAAACTTGCTACCAAACTGAGAGACTAACCAAACAACTTCAATTGAAGCTAGAGTTAGACTTTTAAGCTTTGATAAACTGTGCTGAACTGTTAGAGAATCCAGGCTGTTACCGCGCGGCCCTAACGCCCATGCCTCTGTCAAGCTGTCTGGCGGCAGCATTCTCAGCAGAAGCCGATCGAACCGGCAGAGAAAAGGTTGCGACAGGGATCCCGCTGGCTCTAGATGAGGTTGTCCAAAGTGAACTTTGGAGAAAGGTGATGGGATCCTCCCCTAGCTGGATCGGTTTGCCCTCCCTGCTGGCAACAGCGGTCTTGGATCATTGAAGCAGAACGGGGTTTGGATCCCATCTCGTCTCAATACAGCTTTTTCCGACGTGGGGGGAGTTCTGTAGAACGGTGGGATCCGGTTGTTACCCCTGTTGACCGGTTTTTCAAGAATTGTCCACCCTACTACCCAAGGAGCGGCTATGCAATTGGTTTACTTCACCCCCATCCTCGATGTGCGCGTGCAGCAAAGCACCCTTGACTTCCCGAGGCAGCAGAGCTCTGGAGAGCACCCTCGCACTTTCTTCCCCACGCCATTACAGGTTTGGGAGAGCGGCGAAGCCTACATCGTCCAGTTGTGGGCGCCGGGGGCCAATCGGGAACGCTTCCACATCGAGGCCACAGCCCAGCAGCTCTCCATCAGCGGTGAGATCCAGCTTCAAGGCCCTGAAGGTGCTGAATTACGCTACCAAGAGGTGGAGCCTCAGCCTTTTCAACGCACCCTCAAGCTAGCCAAAAGCATTCAGCCGGAAAAAGTCTCGGCCATCTACCGGGATGGCATTCTCACCCTCACCCTGCCCAAGGCCGATGCCGTGCGGGCGGTCAAAGTTCAGATAGGAACCTCAACTTCCGCAGCTGAGCCGGAAACTTTAACGGTGGAAAGCCAGCCTGCCTAGTCTCCCTTCTCCCCAAGCGAGAGGGGGCAGGGGGGAGGGAGTTCGGCTAGCTATCCCACTGCACGCGCACCTCGTCCCCTACTTTGAAATCCAAGGTGCGGCTGGCGTTGCCCCGGTTTTGCGCGATCTCCACCCAGCCGGAGCTGCCCACCAGGGCAAGCAGCTCGCCCTCGCTTCCCTCGGCAAAGGTGGCGGCGGAGCGGATGGTGATCCCCTTGATCCAGGCCCTCCAGTTGCGGCCCTCTACCCAGTTGCCAGGGAGAGTGGTGATGCCGTTGCCGAAGCGGTCGATGGACTGGATCACGCCGCGGCCGCCGTCGGGTTCTGCCTGAGGTGGCGGCCAGTCCCAGCGAACCAGCTCGGCCACATCCAAGGGATCCCCCAACTCTGCCAAGGGGATCCCGTTGGCCAGGTGGGCGGCCACGGGGGCAAAAATATCCCGCCCGTGAAAGGTACGGCTGGGGGAGGGGGTGCGCCAATAGCGGGGTCGGTTGAGTTCCACAGCAGCTAGAGGTGGGGATTGCTCCAGAACGCCGCTGAAGAGGCCATTGTCAGGGCCGACCAAATAGCCTCCTTGGGTTTGGATGGCCACCGCCCTTCGGCTGCTCCCCACCCCTGGATCTACCACCGCTAGGTGAATGGTTTCAGAAGGTAAATGGGGATAGGCCGTCATCAAGGCAAAACGGGCCGCTGCCACGTCCTGAGGCGGGATTTCGTGGCTAAGGTCGATAAACTGAACCTGGGGCGCGATCCCCCAAATCACCCCCTTCAGAATGCCCACGTAGGGATCCTGAAGACCAAAATCAGTGAGTAGGCTAATGACCTTCATTGGCGAGCTAAGCAGCGCTTGCCAGCCCTCTGGGAACTTTTAGCTCTCCTACGGCAGGTGGTTTTTACGGGGAAGAGGAGTCTTTTGCCAGTTCCGGCTGCAGCGGCTGGGGATCGGCAATGTTGGGCAGCTCCAGACAGTAGCCCGCCCCGTAGACAGTTTTGATGTACTGGGGGTGGCGCGGATCCGGCTCCAGCTTGGTGCGCAGATGGCGGATGTGGACGCGAATGGTCTCGATGTCGTCGTCGGGCTCGTAGCCCCACACTTCCTGCAGGATTTCGCTGGGGGAGACTGTCTGGCCGTGCCGCTGCATCAGGCAGTGGAGCAGGTCAAACTCCAGGTGGGTGAGCTTAATGGTTTTGCCAAACCACACCGCCTCGAAGCGCTCTGGCACCAGGGTGAGGGGGCCATAGGTGAGGATCTCGCCGTGTTTGGCCGTCTGGGGAATGCGATCGGCACGTCGCAGCAGGGCCCGCACCCGCACCAGCAGCTCCTGCACCTCAAAGGGTTTGGTCAGGTAGTCGTCGGCGCCAGCGTTGAAGCCTTCAATCTTGTCTTGGGTTTGGCCGAGGGCGGTGAGCATCAGGATCGGGATCTCGCTGGTGCGCTCCTCCCGCCGCAAGCGCTGGCAAACCGTCAGGCCGTCCACCTGGGGCAGCATCAGGTCGAGAATGATGAGATCCGGAAGAACCTGCAGAGCCAGTGCTTGTCCGCGTACCCCATCGGTGGCCTTCACGACCTCATAGCCCGCCAACTCCAGATTGATACGCAGAATATCCAGAATTGAAGGGTCGTCCTCAATGATGAGTATGCGAGCCATAGCCGGTTGCAGCCCAAACTGCGGATAAAACGTTTTGTTAAATCAGCTAACAAGAGTCCAAAGCTTTACGACTCAAAGTTTACTTAATTCTAGCCTCATTGCAAATCTGGCCGGGAGGCGGGTGGGCGCCGCTCCAGGGGAGACCCTTCATCCGGCTTGGCGGGCACGCTTTTTCGGATCCCCTTTGGGAATGGCGGCGATGAGGCGGCGGGTATAGTCCTGCTGCGGGTTCCGGTAGATCTGAGCGGCAGGGCCAATTTCTTCGATGCGGCCTCGGTTCATGACCAGAATGCGGTCGCTCATGAACTTGACCACGCTCAGGTCGTGGGAGATGAACAGATAGGTCAGTCCCAGCTCCTCCTGCAGATCCTTGAGCAAGTTCAGCACCTGGGCCTGTACGGAGACATCCAGGGAAGACACTGCCTCGTCGCAGACGAGCAGGCGCGGCTCCGAAGCCAGGGCGCGGGCAATGCAAATCCGCTGCCGCTGCCCGCCGGAAAACTGGTGGGGCAGACGATCCAGCGCCTCGGGATCCAACCCGACTCGTTCAAACAGGCGTTGGGCTCGTGCTCGCCGCTCGGCGGCGTTTCTCCCCATCCCGTGCAGCACCATCGGCTCCATGACGCTGGCTCCCACACTCATGCGCGGATCCAAAGAGGCTGCCGGATCCTGAAAGATAAGCTGGATCTCGCGGCGCAAGCGGCGCAGGCGCCGAGGCGGCAGGCGGAGCCAGTCTTCTCCGTCGTAGATTACCTGGCCGGAACTGGCGCGGATTAGACGCAACAGGGTTCGCCCCAGGGTGGTTTTGCCGCAGCCGGACTCGCCCACCACCCCCAGGGTTTCGCCTGGATACAGGTCGAAGCTGATCCCGTCCACAGCTCGGATCTCGCCCACCTGGCGGCCCAATGGCCCGCGACGGACGGCATAGTGGGTGCGCAACTCCCGCACCTGCAACAGAGGGGGCTGGCTGCATATCTGGCGCAGCCGTTCTTCCTCTTCGGCGGCTGGGATCTCCAGTTGCTGCCACCGCTCCTCGAGGGATCCCCCCTTTTCCTGGAAATCCTGGACGGTGGGCAGCCGCCGCAACCGCCGCTCCAACGGTGGGCGACAGGCCAGCAGGCCGCGGGTGTAGGGGTGCTGGGGATCCCAAAAGATCTGTTTCACCGATCCTTGTTCCACGGCTTGGCCCCGGCACATCACCACCACCTGATCCGCCAATTCCGCCACCAAATTGAGGTCGTGGGTGATGAAGAGGATCGCCATCTGTCGCTGCTGCTGCAGATCCCGGAGCAGGCGCAAGATCTCGGCTTGCACCGTTACATCCAAGGCGGTAGTCGGCTCATCAGCAATCAACAGCTTGGGGTTAGAGGCGATGGCACAGGCGATGGCCGCCCGCTGGATCTGGCCGCCGGAGAGCTGATGGGGATAGCGCTCCAGCATCTGGGGAGAAAGCTGCACTTCCTCAAACAGGCGGATGGCTTGGGCGCGGAGCTCCGCTGGGGGGAGGGAGGTGTGGGCCCTCAGGGTTTCCCGCAACTGCTGGCCACAGGTGTAGAGGGGGTTGAGGGCGGTGCTCGGCTCTTGGAAGATCATGGCGATCTGGGAGCCGCGGTAGCGCCGCCGTTGCCGGGGATCCAGCCGCAGCCAGTCCACTGTTCCCTGGGGGCCCTGAAAGAGAATGGTGCCTTCCACCCGAGCGGAGCTGGGCAGCAAGTCCATCAGCGTCAGGGCGGTTATGGTCTTGCCGGATCCGGATTCCCCCACTAAGCCCAGGACTTGTCCGGCCCCCAGTTGAAAGGACAGCCCATCCACCACCGGGGATCCCAAGCATTCTGCCTGGCTGCCGGCAGTGCGGCTGGGCAAGAAAACCCGCAACCCCTGAACAGTCAGAAGGGCAGAAGTGACAACCGGAGCGACATCGGCCATGGCTGAGGGCGGCGATCGAGGGATTGGCAGGATTATAGACCACCGCTCCAGCTTCCCTTCTTTCCCCGCTGGGGCAGCTCCAGGACTTCGGCAGCGTCGCTGAGGGAGTCTGGGTCTCAGCTACAAACTCAGCTCAGGATTGCCAAAACCTTAGCGGGCGGGCCGGAAGATCCCAAAGCAGGAGGTGTAGCCGTGCAAAAAGGTGGATCCCCCCACCGGGCCGATCTCGCCGTTGCAAAAAAAGCCCCCCAGGGGTAGCTCTCCCAGCAATTCCCGAAACCGTTGCGAGTCAAAGTTGGGGGTACCGTACAGCCCCTTGCCTCGTCCCAGGCAGGAGAACATCAGCGCCCCACAGGGATCCGGCTTGGGTTGAGAGGAGCGTTCTGCGGGGTAGCTTTGCTGTAGGTTGCGCTCGGCACAATAGCGGCTGAGGGCCCACCGCAGATCTTCCGCCGAAGTCTGGGCATCGCGCAGATGAAACTGCACCGTCTGGCCGGGGCGCACCCGATCCCCGATGGCGATCGCCCCCACCCGTGGATCGATGCCCAGGATCACGCGAATGAGAAAATCTCCCGACGTCGGCTCGGATTTGAACTCGTCCATCAGCAGGCCGATGAAGAGAGCTTGGCGGGCCAAGCGTTGATCCGATGGGCTGAGCCGTTCGGCCAAATCCTGTAAGACCGCCAAAGGAGGACGCCCCTCCAAGCTGAGGATCACATTCCCCTCCGCTTCGGTGACGCGCAAGGGATCCCCAATCGGGCGACATCCCTGAGCCACCACCGCATCTAGCACCACGTTGCCGGAGAGGGCCAGCCCCACCGTGCCTTCCCGATACAGCTCCCGCCGGGGTGTGGGGGTACGCGCATCCAGCAAAAACAGAGCATTGCCGCGAGGGCCGCGGCCGCCACTGGCCAATCCCCCCACCTTGACCGCCCCCGGATAGGCAAAATCCAGCCCTTGCAACAGCTCAGAGATTCGAGAGGAAAATCCATCCGCCAAGAGCAGAAAATGGGGCTTGCTCTGCGGCAAAACTCCAACCAAGTCTATCCAGGCCGAAGGAGGTGCATCCAAGTCGGGCAATTGGTTTCCCCGCAAATAAAAAGGGTGCAAGGCCACATCCGGCAGCACCGCCAAAGACAGCGACAGGGCTGGCCCCTCCTCAATTTCATGCCCCCCACCCACGATCCCGCCGCCGGAGCAGCCGATCAAAACGTCCACCTCCAACAGCTCCGACAACAGGGGCAGCACGCGAATGTACTCGCTGGCAAAGGCCGCCGACACAAACAGGATCCCCAAGTTGGGCCGCAGCGGCTGAGAGGGGACGTACCCGGTGAGCAGCCCCGGCAGGCTGCCGGATCCCACCGCCTGCACCTGTCGCGTCAGGGCGCTCTTCAGTTGGGCTACCTGGAGCTTAGCCTTAGCTTCCTCCACCACCTGCCGCAGAGCCGCTTCCAGAGAAGGGAGCTGGGAGAGCGCGTTCACCCACTGCATCGGCGTGTTCCTACGGTCTGGAGTTTGCTTTTTTAGGCTAGCAATTTATGCCCGGGACTGGCTGTTCTGCGCAGCCTCTTGTTTGAAACGTGTTTAGGGCAGATAGGGCCGCGGATCCACAGGCGCGCCCCCGCCGGGGCGGACTTCAAAGTGCAAGTGTGGCCCTGTGCTGCGGCCCGTATTGCCCCGGCTCATGATTACCTGGCCCTGCTGCACATACTGGCCCTTGGACACATAGATCCGGTGACCGTGGGCGTAGCGGGTAACGATCCCGTTGGGATGGCGAATATCGACGCGATTGCCGTAGCCATCCCCGGCATTGCCGGCAAAAATGACCTCCCCCTCCTGAACGGCTACAATGGGGGATCCCACCGGGCCGGGAATATCGACCCCCGCATGGAAGCGACCGCGACGGTAGCCAAAGCCGGAGGTGATTTGCCCCGCAACCGGCCAGATGAAGCCACTGCTGCGGGCCGGAGGAAGAGCTGGAGGAGGAGCTGCCGGCGCTGGCCGAGCTTGGGATTGGCTCCGGGCTCGTCGCCCGGGGGCCGGCGGGGCGGGCTGCGTGCCAGGCGCCGGAATTGTCAGGCGTTGGCCAATGCGTAGCCAGTGGGGATTGCGCAAGTTGTTAGCCTGGATGATCGACCGCTGCGTCACCCCATAGCGAGCGGCAATCCGCTCGATGGTGTCGCCAGCTCCCACCGTGTGGACCAGCGAGCCACCGGCCAAGAGGGCCTGTCGTTCTTGCTGCATCTGCTGGGCCTGGCGTTGCTGCTCGGCCTGTAATCGAGCTTGTTCCTGGGCTTCCTCTTCCTGGCGGCGGCGTTCTTCTGCCTCGCGGCGGGCGAGCATCTCGTTCTCGCGCCGGATCAGCTCGCCCACATCGCCGGGGATGAGCAGTCGTTGGCCAATGCGCAGATACTCAGGCCGATCCAGGGGAGTTGCCTCGATGATCCGCTGCTGCGGAACCCGGTAGCGGTTGGCAATGTCTTCCAGTGTATCTCCCGGCTTGACGCTGTAGATCAATCCCGGCTGGCTGGGGATCAGCAGCTTCTGCCCTGGCCGCAGCGGCGTACTGGCTTGAATGCCGTTGGAGACAGTGATGGCGGCGGCATCGAGCTGGTACATCTGGGTCAGATGCCAGAGGGTTTCCCCCGGCTGCACCTCATGCTCGAGAATGCCTCGGGGCCCTTCCCCAGTCGGAATCTGGCCCGCCTCGAAGGCTTGCCGCAGTTGGGCTTTTTTTTGCTCGTAGTTCTGCTGCAGGGCGCCGGACAGCGTGTGCACCGAGGGCGGAATCGGCTCCGCTAGCCGGGATCCCCAAGGGTGACGAGAAAGCTGGCGTTGATGCAGCGTGGCCACCCCCGCCAAGCCCAGCATGAGCAAGAGGCCGGTGGCCCACCTCGGGTAGCCCCGTCGCGCCGGAGCCAAGGTCGAGGGATCTGGATTTTCTAGCTCGGCTGGCTCATCGGAGGGGGCCGGCCCTGACTCTTCCAGGGCATCGGCGTGGGGATCGGCCTCCAGCTTCAGGAGCCACACCAGGCCCGTTAAGCTGAGAGAAAGGGCTAAGCCAGCCCACCGGAGTCTTGACGGGGCAGACAGAAGTGCCGGCTCTCCCCCCTCGGCAGCCCGCTCCTGAGCGGTCGGGATCCCTGCCGGATCCTTGGGCGGAGAAAGGGTGCTCACGGCAGCGCTATGGATGTCCAGCTCCCTCCCCTGGGCATCTGAGAACGTCAATCTTTGGGGCATCCTCACACCAACAGGCTGACACTAGAGTGAAAGAGAAGATGTCAAAATTGAGGCCAGCGGCCCCTTGCTGCAAGCTCCACCGAGGCCGGTGAAGCCCAAGCGCAGTTCGATAATGAATACGTTGGTTCGCACTCAGGTTAGAGTACCGTAGTTAATAAATCTAGACAAGTCTTTGCAGGTAACTTCAGCTAAAATGCTTGTCCCACAATGATTTCAGCCTTCGGCCTGTTGAGATTTTGTCGAGCCTTATCCGATGTAGAACAGAGTGTGCCACCGTGCCGATCTGGAAGATAAAGCCCGCTTTGCTGTAGCTGAAACTACAAACCAGGATTCTCCATGACTTTGGTTGTCTACAACACCTTGACTCGCCGTAAAGAAGTGTTTCAACCCTTCGGTGGCTCTGAGTCCATTTCTGCCGACGAGGCGGCGGGCGGGGAGAAGCCGCTGGTGCGGATGTACGTCTGCGGCGTCACGGTTTACGACCTCTGCCATCTCGGCCACGCGCGCACCTATGTGGTGTGGGATATGGTGCGTCGTTACCTGGAGTGCCGCGGCTACCGGGTGAAGTATGTGCAGAACTTTACCGACGTGGACGACAAGATCCTCAAGCGGGCCTTAGAGCGGGGCGAGTCGATGCAGGCGGTGGCGGAACGCTTCATCGCCGAGTATTTCCAAGATATGGATCGCCTCAACATCAAGCGGGCCGATCTCTACCCCAGGGCAACCCGATCGCTGCGGGCCATGTTCGAGCTGATCCAATCGCTGGAGCTCAAGGGCTTTGCCTACCGGGTACGGGATCCCCTCGCCCCTCAGGGGGAGACTCCTGCTTACGATGTCTACTATGCCGTCCGTAAGTTCCCGGATTACGGCCAGCTCTCCGGTCGCAAGCTGGAGGAGCTGGAGGCAGGGGCCAGCGGCCGGGTGGGAGAAGAGGGCGCTGGCAAACGGGATCCCTTTGACTTTGCCCTTTGGAAGGCGGCCCCCCCTTCCGAGCCGGGGTTTGAGTCCCCTTGGGGTTGGGGGCGACCGGGCTGGCACATCGAGTGTTCGGCCATGGTGCGAGAGACTCTGGGGGATCACATCGACATTCACGCTGGTGGGGCAGACCTCATTTTTCCCCACCACGAGAACGAGCTGGCCCAATCCGAGCCAATTACCGGCAAGCCGCTGGCCAAGTACTGGCTGCACAACGGCTTTGTCAACGTCAACGGCCAGAAGATGTCCAAATCTTTGGGCAACTTCACCACCCTACGACAGGCCCTTGCCCTCTATCACCCCATGGCCCTGCGGCTGTTCCTGCTGCAGACCCATTACCGCAGCCCGATTGACCTCACTGAAGCAGCAATGGAGGCGGCCAGCCACGGCTGGGAGACTCTCCAAAAAGGGATCCACTGCGCCCAGCAGTTTGGCCAAGGGGGATCCCCCGATTCCGAGGCGATGAGGGCTTTCCAGACGGCCATGGACGACGACTTCGGCACCCCTGGGGCGCTGGCTCTTGCCTTTGAGCTGGCCAAGGAACTGATCCGCGAGCACAACCTCTTGACCCACCAGGGCCACACCCACCTGCAGCCGCACTTGCTGAGGCAGAAGGGCGCCGCCCTGCTGGAGATCTTGGCCACGCTGGGCTTCTGCTGGCCCCAGCCTGCCCAGGGATCCGAGAAAGCTGCCGCCAACGGGGAACTGGCCAAGCTTCCACCCCTTGAAGACGCGCGGATTGAAGAGCTGGTGGCCCAACGCACGGCGGCCCGCAAGGCGAAAAACTTTGCCGAAGCCGATCGCATTCGGGAGCAGTTAAAGGCTCTGGGGATCACCCTTATCGACCAAAAAGACGGCACCACCCGTTGGCTGCGGCAGTAGGCAGGCGGGGTTGGGATTGCCCATCACGCAGGGATCCCCGAGCTGGAAACGGCCTTTCGGTAAAACTCAGCCATTTCGGCAAACCACTCGGCCCGCGAGGGATCCCAGGTGTAGAACATGTGGCCGCCGCGGTAGTGGCGCAGGGTGAGGTTGGCCTTGAGGCGGGGATCCAGCTTCATCAAATCCACCAGGTGGTTGGAGGCAAAGTAAGGGGTGACCAGGTCGTAGAAGCCGTGGTGAATGCTCACCCGCATGTGGGGGTTGAGGGCCATGCTGCTGCGCAGCTCGTCCATGGCGCCGATGAACCCTTGCTTGAGCTCCCCCTTGGGGGCGAAGCGCCAGGACTTGAACACCTCTAGGTTCAGGAGGTGATAGGTCAGCTCCGTGTCCACCTGCAGGGTCTCCCGCAGGTGGCTGTTGATGGCGGCAGTAAACAGGCGATCTACCCCATCTAAGGTGGGATCGGATCCCTCGAAGGTAGGCCGATCCGGAAAGGGATCCACGGTGGTTACAGAGGCGTCGTAGAGCCCCAGCACCAGCCGCTGGGAGCGCAACAGCTCGCGGGCAAAGCTGGCCGGGTCGATCCGCCCCCCCTTGTGGGCCACATACTCCGGCGAGAGTCCGATCCCTGCCGCCATCTCCGCGTAGATGGCCTGCCGCTCCGCTTCTGGCATCGCCTCTCCCATGGCCAAGAGGGGCAACAGCCGCTGGCGGGCAAAGCCTTCTGCTTTGGGCAGCAGGATCTGCAAATCCTCCCCCCAGCCACACCGCCCATGATAGGCTGCTGTGGCGACATAGGAGGGGAAAAGCATTGCCCAGGTGCTGAGGTTGTAATCGGTGGTCTCCAGCAGCCCGAACTCGATGGCCGGCGAGATGAGAATAGCCCCCGACAGGCCCACGCCAAACTTGGCTTGCAGCTCCTTGGCCAGCCGCGCCACCCGAAAGCCCCCGTAGCTCTCGCCGGCAATGAAAATGGGAGAGAGCCAGCGCTTGTAGCGCGAGAGGAAGCCCTGGATAAACTCGCCCAAGGATTGCAAATCCCGCTCCACGTCCCAAAAGGGAGCCTCCTTGGGGGGCTCGTCTTCCTTTTCCTCCGCCTGGGTGGGCTTGGCCGCCGGATCGGATTTTTCCTGAGAACTTTTGGCGTCTTGAGACTCCTTGGGCAGGGCGCGGCTGAACCCCGTCCCCACCGGATCGACAAAGACCAAATCAGAAAACAGCAGCCAACTTTCGCCGTTATCCACCAGTTGCACTGGCGAGGGCGGCAAGCTGCCGTTGGGCCCAAAGCGGAGGCGTCTCGGCCCCAGGGATCCCATGTGCAAATAGGCAGAGGCCGCCCCCGGCCCGCCGTTGAAGACGAAGGTGAGAGGCCGCTGTCGGGAGTCAACCTCCTGCCTCAGATAGGCGACGTGGAAGATCTCGGCTACCGGCTTTTCCCGCCGGAAGAGGGTCTGCCAGCCGGCCACCGCCCTGTAGGGGAAGGACTTTCCCCCGGCGTTGAACGTGTGCTCCGTGGTGTGCAGGACAGGAGTGGACTTGGATTCTGCAGGCATAGAGACACGGGATCCACAACTTGCTGATCCAGTGAATCACAAGTTGCCGGATCTCCACCCCTGCCTTGGAATAGAAGCCGGGGATTACAGGGTGAGCGGCGCTTCCAAAGTCAGATTAAACGACTGGCCGGGGCGCAGCACCACCACCTGGGGAGCGGTTACATTGCCCACCACCACGCCAGCCACTGCCCCGCCTAGAACATTGCCCGCCGAGACGCCGCCGCTGATGGCTCCCAAAAGGGTGCCTGCGACTGCCCCGATGGCTGCATCCTGGGCGATGGCCTCAGCCGAATACTGGCGGGGATCCTTCTCGTCGTGGAGGATGCCGGAAGAGGCCTGCAGGCTATAGGTGCGACCGCCGAGGACGATGGAGGTGGCAACAAAGCGGGATCCGCCCGGTGCCGGTTCCATTTGCCCAAAAACGCGGCTGCCCGCCGGGATCACCAAACGCCCCTGGTTGTCGAAAATGTTTTGCGTGACGGCCACCTCCAGCGGGTAGATGGTGTCGGGGTAAAAGTATTGCGGCCCTTCGCTGCTGAGGCTGCCGACGGGAATAATCGTCCCCTGCTCAAGGCGGTAGGCACCCAATTGGAAAAGCGGCTGGGCCTCTCCTGGCAAGGGGGCCAGCAGAGGGATCCCTGCCAAACCGATCGCGGCTGCTGCTAAGATAGCTTTCATCCAGAAGTCTCCAATTCTCCGAAGTTCTGCACGTGCCCGCGGCCTTTTCGGGCCGAGGTTTGTCCTTTTGCGGTTTTCTCTACACTTCCAGGTTACCCAATCCCAGTTCCGGTTTCCTTTCCGACTCGAGTAGCTTGGTTTTCAACTTTGGGCAGTTTTGAGCGGCCTAGGTGGCCAGTGAGTTTTTCAGACAGGCTCAAAAGTGCTGGAAGGCCTGCTGGCGGCTGAGGATTTGCCCGTCCTGCAACCGCACCGTCCCCTGCGGATCCCAGCCGGTTACTTCCCCAATCCAGGCGGCTCCTGGCAACTTTTCCAACAGATGCTTGGCCACCGACACCTCGGCACTGAGAAGCAGCTCAAAGTCTTCGCCCCCATAAAGCGCCCACTCCAAAGCTTGGGCCGGGAACGCCTGGCGCAAAGCCACCGAAATCGGGATCCGCTCCGCCGCGATCCGCGCCGCTACCCCACTGCTCTGGCACACCTGCACCAGGGCGTCCGCCAAGCCATCGCTGGTGTCCATGCCGGCCAGGCGCAGAGGACCGGGGAGCGCTTCCAAAAGGGACAGAACATCCAAGCGCGGGCGCGGGTATTGGTGGGCTCTGATCAACTGCTGCCGCTGTGCTGCCGTGGCTGAGGATCCCTGTTCGGGATGGAGCAGCAGCTCCAGGCCGGCCCGCGCGTCGCCGTGGGGCCCTGTGACCACCAGCCAATCGCCCGGCTGAGCCCGTCTGCGCTCAATCGCCCGCCCCGGCTGCACCGATCCCAGGGCCGTGATCGCCACAAACCGCTGCGGCGACCGACACAGATCCCCCCCCACCAATTCTGCTCCCCAACGGGCACAGCAGGCCCGCATCCCTTCGTAGAGCTCCTCTACCCAAGCCACCGGCGTGGATCCCGGCAGGCCCAAGCCCACCACCAACGCCCGCGGACGGGATCCCATCGCTGCCAGATCCGAGAGATTGGCCGCCACCGCCCGCCAGCCCACCGCGTGGGCCGGGGTTGTCACGTCGCTAAAGTGAACCCCCTCCACCAAGACATCGGTGCTCACCACCAACTGCCCCTCAGGAGCGGGCAACACCGCCCCGTCGTCTCCCACCACCTGGGCAGGACAGTAGCGCTGCACGATCTGCAACAGCCCCGCCTCGCCGATGGCCGAGATGGGCGTGGGAGAAGAGCTGCTCTTGGGTTGAGGGAAAAAGTCGGGAAGATCGCTGAACAAAGGAGCCCCTGGCGGATGCACGCAGCCAAAAACCTATGGTTGCAAAATGTTAGGGGCAGTTGGCGCCGGTCAAGCCCAAGCCCCTACTCGTCCAAAGATTGGACATTTTGCACAATTCGAGAGAGCTCGTTCTTCTCATCCACATTGATGCGGGTCGGGGATCCGCTGATAATCCGCTCGTAGCCGCGGAAGGAATCGCGAATTTGAATCCCCGAATCCGAGATGAGGTACTCGCGGATGCCCTTGTCATGCCAGGATCCCCGCATTTTAAAGACGTTGAGCGCCCGTGCCATCTCGCCGCGAATCTCCACATACTGCAGCAGAATGATTGTGTCGGTGATGGTGGAGATGTGCGACTCGGTAATGGAATGGGATCCCATGAATTGATCGGTGGTGTTGGTGAAAAAGCCGGTGATCTCCTCCTGCTTGGCCAGGCCGGTTACGCCGATAACAAACTGTCGAAAAGCATTTTGGCTCACACCCCGCGCCAGCGCCGACAGCGAGTCGATGGCCATGCGGGAGGGCTTGAAGGCCATCATCTCGGTTTTGATCTTCTGCAGGTGGTCTTCCAGGCCGGCGGACTCGGGGTAGGCGCAGATGATCTTAAGGAGGCCTTGCCGCTCAAACTCCTCAAAGTCGATGCCCCAGGAAGAGGCATTGCGGGCAAGCTGGGCCCGCGACTCTTCGTAGGCAAACAGGATGCAGCGCTCCCCATTTAGGCAGCCTCGCTCGAGGAACTTGCTCACCAGCGAGGTCTTGCCTGTGCCGGTGGCGCCGGTAGCCAAGATAATCGAGTCTTTGAAAAAGCCACCGCCGCACATCTCGTCCAGCTTCTCGATGCCGGAAGAGACGCGCACGTTGGAAGAGCGCTGCGTCAGTTGCATCGCTCCCAGCGGGAAGATGTTGATC
This sequence comes from Synechococcus sp. RC10A2, assembly GCF_047502605.1. NCBI lineage: Bacteria > Bacillati > Cyanobacteriota > Cyanophyceae > Synechococcales > Synechococcaceae > Synechococcus > Synechococcus sp. RC10A2. The sequence continues at coordinate 31,072 of NZ_JANSHP010000054.1, read as the reverse complement.
CCCTCGTTGGTGATGGTGAAGGGATATTCCCCCTTCATGTGGGTGGTGCCCCGCAGCTTCAGGATCTCGATGGTACGCCGCCGCTTCTCCCCCTCCAGGATGTTGCGCAGGATCACCACGTTGTCGGAGACGAACTCCTCCACCCCATAGCGGGCGATGGGGCCGTACTCCTCAGTGCGCTCGGTGGTCATGACCGTGGTGACGTTGGCCTGCTTGAGGCGGGCTGTCAGGCGAAACAGCTCCCGCCGCACCACGCCCGCCGGCTCATACTGCTGAAAGATGGCCGTTACCGAGTCGATGGCCACCCGCTTGGCTTTGTATTTGCGAATGGCATATTGGATGCGCTCGATGAGGGCCGACAAATCGAAATTGCCGCTTACCTCGTAGCCCTCCGGATCCGGCGAAGCATCCAGAATAAAGAGCTGCCCCTTGTCGATGAGGGCCTGCAGATCCCAGCCGAAGCTGGCGGCGTTGCGAATGATGTCGGCAGGGGTCTCCTCAAAAGTAACAAAGATCCCTGGCTCCTGGTACTTGACAATGCCGTTGTAGAGAAACTGCAGGGCAAACAGAGTTTTGCCGGTGCCGGAGGTACCGCTGACCAAGGTGGTGCGGCCCAGGGGCAGCCCGCCGTGGCTGATGTCTTCAAAACCCTCGATACCCGTCTGTTTTTTCGGGATCCCCCGCGGCTCGGGCCCGCCCAGGAAGTAGGTCGATGGGATCCCCTCCGCGGCGTTACCTTGCAGCTTTTCTGACTCAGAAGGTTCCAATGGTTGGTTCATGCCCCTCTCTCCCCTAAAACCTGTCCTAAGCCTCTTCGTCCAATTCTTCGTAGAGCAGATCTAGGCCGATGAGCACCTTCTCTCGGTTGGACAGATCGCCGATAATCTTCCGCACCGGCGGCGGCAGGATTTTGGCCAGGGTCGGTGTTGCCAGGATCTTATCTTCCTCTGCCAGTTGCGGATTTTTCAAGACGTCGATGACTTTCAGGCTGTACACGCCGCGGAACTCTTTTTCCAGAATGTCTTGCAAGGTGCTGAGGGCGCGCAGAGAATTGGGGGTATTGCCCGCCACGTAGAGCTTGAGGACATAGGCTTTGCGAGTGGACATAACCTAGGGATCCCTTGGGGCAGATTTGGGAATGGAGCGGCGGTACATTTCGCTCAGGTGGGCCATCACGTCGATGAGAGTGAGGCGGTAATCCAGCAGGATCTCTTCGCTGCGACCCTCCAGTTTTAGTTGTTTGGCAAAATCCTCCATTAGGTTCATGTGCAGCTCCAACAGTTGGGCGGCGCCGATGTCGGCAAAAAAGGCAAGGGCCACCAGCTCGTCGATGCGGGCATTGACGGTCTCAGGAGATTGAAAATACTCCAGGACAATAGCCTGGTAAAGGTTACGCAGCCGCCGCATGAGGGCCTGCTGCTCGTCGGGGGGCAGGTGGCGGTAGAACAGCTCCGGATCCCGATGGTAGTACACGCCGGCGTAGCCGAGGCGTTCCCGCAGCTTTTCCGCCAGCCGCCGCTGCTGCTGGTGCGTGTAGAGCAGGTAGGGCTGATCCTTGGGGTGAGGGTTTGCTGCAGGCAGGCTGCAGGTGGGGGAAATCTGGAGAAACAGGGCAATGGCTCGGTTGATCAGCAGCTCCAAGGGAGAAGCAGAAGGAGTGGCCTGGGATCCCTTTGGCGGCAACAGCTCTGACGGCGAGACGAGGCGAACCAGAGTGGCGTTGTGGTAGAAAAACCGCTCCCGCTTGAGCAGAGCTCTCGCCCCCGGAGGAACAGGGGGGGAGGACGCTTCGCCGGAGCGGCTGGCGCCGCCTTCCGGTTTGAGCTCTTCCGACACAATGGCCACCACTGTCGGCAGCAACAGTCCCTGCTTGCAAAGCTGACAGCCCAACGCCTCCAGCTTGTCCAGCCGCGTCGCTTCCACCAGCAGCACCAGGCAGTCCGGATGGTTTTCCTCCCCTCGCAGAGCCTCCAGAAAGGCTTCCGGATCCTGGAAGACCTCAGCCACAAAGCGTTCTGGCGACAACAAAGCCTCTGCCGCCAGCGGCTCTCCAGCAGGCGGCTCCCAGTCGAGCAAAAGGCTGATGTGCAGTGGGTGGGTGTCGGGCTTCAATAAGGATAGAAAACGATAAGAACCGCCTTCGATCTTAAATCTTAAATCTTCTTAAACCTGACCGGAATCTGCCTTGGCCTTCAGAGTCAGCCAAGGGAGACTCAAAGAGAGCGTGCCATTGCCGCCTACACTAGGGGTGAAAGGCCTCTGGGAGCCCTATGGTGCCCCTGATCATCGATTGCGACCCCGGCCAAGACGACGCGGTGGCCCTGCTCCTGGCGATGGCTTCGCCGGAGCTAGAGGTGCTGGGCATTACCACGGTGGCCGGCAATGTCTCTGTGGAAAAAACCAGCCGCAACGCCCGGCAGATCTGCGAGCTGGCCGGCTGCCCGCAGATGGCAGTCTATGCCGGCTGTCCCCGCCCGCTGTTGCGCCCGCTGCAGACTGCCGAAGAGGTGCACGGCAAAAGCGGGATCGACGGGGCCAACTTGCCGGAGCCCCAGATGCCGCTGGGATCCCTGCACGCCGTGCAGTACCTGATCGAGACCTTGATGGCGGCGCAGGAGCCGGTTACCCTGGCGCTGCTGGGCCCGATGACCAACTTGGCAGTAGCCCTGGTGCAGCAGCCCCGCATCGTGGAGCGCATCCGACGTCTGGTGTTCATGGGGGGATCTGCCTTTGAGGGAAACACCACCCCGGCCGCCGAGTTCAACATCTTCACCGATCCCCATGCTGCTCAGATCGTGCTCAGCGCCGGGATCCCCGAGGTGGTGATGCTGGGCCTGAACGTTACCCAGCAAGTCCTCAGTACGCCGGAGCGGATCGAGCGGATCCGCGCCCTCGGCACGCGGGTAGGCCAGACGGTGGCCGACATGCTCGCCTTCTACGGCAAGTTCGACATCCGGCGCTACGGCCTGCCGGGGGGGCCGCTGCACGATCCCTGTGTAGTCGCCTACCTGCTGCAGCCGCAGTTGTTCGAGCTCAAGCCCTGCTACGTGGAGGTGGAGACGGCTAGCCCCCTCAATCTGGGCCGGACGGTGGTGGATCGCTGGGGGCTGAGTGGCCGCCCCGCCAATGTGCAGGTAGCTTTTGGGGTGGATGCCGAGGAGTTTTACCGCCTGCTCACCGAGCGCTTAGGCCGCTATCGGTAGTCGAGGTCGTCAAGGAGGTCGAGGTGAACCCTACCAGCCCAGTCCTAGTTCCCAAGCCGGCGTGGCTCAACCTGCCCACCGCCATCACCTTGCTGCGCCTTGGAGGGATCCCTTTGATTCTGCTGGGGCTGGGCCTGGGATCCCCGCTGGGGCAAGGGCTGGCTTTCTGGGCGTTTTTGCTGGCGGCGGCAACTGATTGGCTGGACGGCCACTTGGCCCGCCGCTATGGGCTGGTGACCGATGTGGGCAAGGTTCTGGATCCCCTGGTGGACAAGCTGCTGGTGCTGGCCCCGCTGCTGAGCCTGCTGGAGCTGGGGCGGATCCCCGCTTGGGGAGTGTTTTTGTTGGTGGGGCGAGAGCTGGCCATCGCCGGCTGGCGGGCCAACCAAAGCCAAATCCGCGGCGCCAATCTCTGGGGCAAAGCCAAGACGGTCGCCCAAATCCTGGCCATCGCCCTGCTGATCCTGAACTGGCCTATCGGGATCCCCTGTTTTTGGGTGGCGGTGGCCCTCACTCTGATCTCGGGGTTGACCTATTTGTACACCGACCATGCCACGCCGGACGCCTCTGCCGGCAAGGAGAGACCCCCTGCCTGATCGCGTCAGCGGGACGGAGTCCTCTCGCGTCAGCGGGACGGAGTCCTCAGACCCCACCCCTGAGCAGCGTATCCTCGGCCTCGACCCGGGGTTGGGGACGGTGGGTTTTGGCTGCATCCTGGCAGGTGCCGGCGGACTTCGCTCCCTGGACTACGGAGTCATCAGCACCCCTGGGGAGCAATCAATCCCGGAACGGCTGCAAACCCTCTACGAGGATCTAAAGGAGCTGCTGCGCCAGTTTCAGCCCCATCAGGTGGGGTTGGAAAAGCTCTTCTTCTACAAAATGGGCAACACCATCCCCATCGCCCAGGCGCGGGGGGTGATCCTACTCGTCCTGGCCCAGTATCATCTGGTGCCGGTGGAGTTCACCCCTGCCCAGGTGAAGCAAAGCCTGACGGGCTACGGGCGCGCTGACAAACAGGCCGTGCAAGCCGCCGTGGCCCGCGAGCTCAATCTGCCCAGCCTGCCCCGCCCCGACGATGCTGCCGATGCCCTGGCCATCGCCATCACCCTTTGGCACCACCGCTTTGCTTAGGAATCGGTCGGTGTGGCTCCGTCGAGATCGCTAAACTAGACTCAGTAGCGCAAAAAGCAAAGCCTTATGCCTTCCTCTTCTGTGGACGTACGTGAGCTACCCCTGTTTCCCCTGCCAGAGGTGGTGTTGTTTCCGGGCCGCCCCCTGCCGCTGCACATTTTCGAGTACCGCTATCGCATGATGATCAACACCATCCTGGAGACGGATCGCCGTTTCGGGGTGCTGATGTTCGATCCCCAGACGGGATCCCCGGTGCGGGTGGGCTGTTGTGCCGAGGTGTTGCAGGTACAGCGGTTGCCGGATGACCGCATGGACATTTTGACCTTGGGGCAGCAGCGCTTCCGGGTGTTGAACTACGTGCGGGAAAAGCCCTTCCGGGTGGGGCTGGTGGAGTGGATTGAGGATGAGCCGACCACTGCGGATTTGCAGGGCTTGGTGCAGCAGGTTTCCACCCTACTTCAGGATGTGGTGCGCCTCTCCGGCAAGCTAATGGAGCGGGAGACGGAGCTGCCGGAGCGACTGCCCACTACCCCGATAGAGTTATCCTACTGGGTTGCCAGCCACTTTCACGGGGCTCCCCGGGAGCAGCAAGCGCTGCTGGAAATGGTCAGCACCGAAAATCGCCTGCGGCGGGAAGCCGAGATCCTCGAGTCCACCCGCAAGCACTTGGCCGCCCGCACTGCCCTCAAGGATTTGTTCTCCGAAATCTCCTAAAATTTCTTGGGATCGCTTGAAAGACGCAGGCCACGGGGGAGTTGTCAGCCGTTCTGGCGCTCGCGTTGCCACCCGTCTCAACGGCGGCTGCAAAAGCCGGCTGAGGTTCAGTGATTGTCCAGGGATCCGATGTCCTACCCTCGCCGTTATCTGCGCTTTGCCTCCCGGGTTCTGGGCCGAGAAATGGAGATGCTCCACTTTGGGCATCGCGGCTACCCGCTCATCTGCCTGCCCACCAGCAATGGGCGTTTTTTCGATCTGGAAGATCGCGGCATTATCGCCAGCCTCGGCCATCACTTGGAGCAGGGCTATTTGCAGGCCTTTTGCGTGGAAACCCTCGATTGGGAGACCTTGTTCAACCGCGAGCTGGACGTGCCCCAGCGGCGGGATCGCTGGCTGTTGTTGGAGCAACACTGGGTAGAAGAGCTGATCCCCTACGCCAAAGCAGAAGCGCAAAATAACTTTCTGGTGGTGGCAGGCTTCTCTCTGGGGGCCACCCACGCCGTCAACCTCACCTGCCGGCACCCTGGCCTGGTGCGCCGTTGTCTGGCGCTGGGGGGGCCCTACGATGTGGCGGCCCTCGGCTCCGTCACCGGCTGGGATCCCCAACAGGCGGAACAGGAGCTGTATTTCATCAACCCCTTGGCCTACCTGTCCAACATGAGCCGACAACTCTGGGATCAGCTGGGCGGGCGCAACACCGAGCTAAAACTGCTCACCGCCCACCGCGACCACTGCCTCAACGACAATCTGCGCCTGGCAGAAGTCCTCCGCCGCAACGACATCCCCCATCACCTGGAGGTATGGGAAGGGGATCACGACTGGCCCACCTGGCAAGCGCAAATCCGCGCCTTCGCCTAGGATCCCTTGCAGAGGAGTCAGAGAGCTTTTGATGAGAGAGCCTGGATGATCGAAGACTACTGGGTTGGCAGCCTGCACTTCAGCGAGCCTTTTGGGGACGACACCCTGGCCCGTCTCAACGCCCTTCCCCCCATTCAAGCCCGCAACGGCCAAGCCTACAAGATCCGGGCGGAACATGTCACCATTCACGAGGTGAACCTGGATTACCGCACCAAGTACCGCCTCATCCTAGACCGCTTCAGCTACCTTTACCCCCAGGCCATCGGCCTGTTCATGGGCTTTGCCTTCAGGGGGGTGTACATCATCAACAACCCCTTCAGCTTTTACTACTACCTGCGCAACAAAGATGCCGCCTACATGGTGGTCAAAGAGCTGGGGATCTCCATCCCCAAGACTTACATTCTGCCCCCCAAGGAGGCCCCAGCTTTGAAAGCCGAAGATTTTAAGTATCACAAGTTCTTCGATTGGCAGGGGATGGCAGAAGATCTCGGCTGGCCAATCGTGATCAAGCCGGCAGAGGGACGGGAGGCCATCGGAGTCGAAATCGCCTACAACATGGAGCAGCTTCTCTACTTTTACGACCGCTCCGGATCCCAGGTGATGATGCTCCAGGAGAAGGTTAAAAGTCCTTATCCCTGGCAGATTCGCGCTCTCTGTATTGGCCGAAAGATCATCCCAATTAAATACATCTTTCGCAAGTTCGATGCCAGCGAATATCTGTTCGATCCAGAGTTTCTCACGCCGGAGATGGGCAAAAAAGTTATCGACACCTGCCGGATCATCAATCGGGCGTTGGGCTATGAAATGAACTCGGTGGAGCTGTTTATCGACGAACAAGGGGAGCTACAGGCCATTGACTTTAACAATCCGGTGCCCGATGGCCGCCTCAAGGCTTTGGGAGAAATTTTTTACAACGATTACCAGCAGGCCCTTTGCGATTTGGTCGTAGATATTGTGCGGGAACAGCGTCCTTTCGACTTCTTGCCCCCAGACGTCAACCGCTTTGCCCAGATCGCCCGGCGAGCCGACCTCACCCGTGAGCAGAAGTTTCAGATGGCTCTCGAGCTGGCCAACCGCTACTACGAGCCCAGGGATCCCGAATAAAATAACTTAACAAAAGCACGGTCTAGCGCTGGGAAAGCTTTGGGCTGGGCAAAGAGCAGTTGCCTGGCTTTCGTCTATGGGACCCTTGAGGCGCAGGGATTCCATCCTAGGTTGAGCTTAGAGGGGGGATCCCCTCCCAGCCGCGGCAGGGCAAGTTGGTCTATCCGGACAGGCAAATGTCAACCGGTTTGAAATTGCGCTGGTGCCACGATATTCGCGGGATCCCAGCATCTGCCTGGCAAGCGCTGCAGACGGAGCGCACCTCTCCTTTTTTGGAGTACGAGTGGCTGCACAGCCTAGAAGCCTCCGGCTGTGCCAGCCGCAACACGGGGTGGTTGCCCTGTCACCTGTTGGTGGAGTCGGATGGGCAACTCATCGCCGCTGCCCCCTTGTATTTGAAAAGCCATAGCCAGGGCGAATTTGTCTTCGACCAAGAGTGGGCTGCGGTTGCCAACCAACTGGGAGAACGCTACTACCCCAAGCTGATCGGCATGGCCCCTTTTACGCCGGCCACCGGCTATCGCATTCTCGTCCATCCCGACTACTCGGAAGCAGAGGTGTGGCCGTCGATGCTGGCTGCTATCGATCGCTTCTGCCAGGACAATGATATTTCGCTGTTCAGCCTGCTCTATGTGGACTTAGACTGGCGGGCCCAACTGGAGGCCGATGGATTGACTCCCCGAATTACCCACAACTACCAGTGGCACAATCCCGGCTATCGCTCTTACGAAGACTTTTTGAGCCAGTTCAACGCCAACCAGCGGCGCAACATCAAGCGAGAGCGGGCCGCCATGGAAAAAAGCGGCATAGAACTCAAGATCTACACCGGAGAGGAGATCACGCCGCGCCTTCTCTCTCTCATGTACGACTTTTACAGCAACACCTGCGCCCAATTTTGGAACTGGAGCAAATATCTCAACCGCCGCTTTTTCGAATCTCTCTATCCCAACTACCGGCAGCGGCTGGTGCTGGTGGCCGGGGAACGAAATACAGAAATTGTGGGGATGTCTTTTTGCGTCCGCAAAGGGGATCGCCTCTTTGGGCGCTACTGGGGCTGCCGAGAAGAGGTGAAGTTCTTGCACTTTAATGTGTGCTACTACGAGCCGATTGCCCTAGCCATCCGCGAAGGGATCCGCAACTTTGATCCCGGAGCTGGAGGATCCCACAAGATTCGGCGGGGATTTCCAGCCACTCCCGTGTATAGCTACCACCGTTTCTACCGCCCCAGGCTAAAGCAGGTGCTAATCCCCTATCTGAATCGCGTCAACCCTCTCATGTTGGCTGAGCTGGAGAGGGTAAATCAAAACGAGGTTCCCTTTCGAGAAGATATTCTACCCTCTCTGTCTACTCTTACGCGAGGTTAAATGAACTACCACTGGATAAGCTTTTTCTGAACGGCTGCCATACACATGGCAACGCGAGCGTTGATCTCATCTTCAGAGCCAAAGATATCCAGTTTCTCTTTGAGCCTTTGAATACAGTTTTGTACGGTTTTTTTGCTCGTGTGAATGCGGTCGGCGATGGCCTGGTCGGTGAGGGCCTCTTTGCAGAGCAGGTTCAAGACCTCGATTTCCCGCTCCGTCAGCTTTGTTAAGCCGCGCAACTCTCGCGGCATGCGCAATTCCCCATTGAGGGCACTTTTGGCTCCTTCCAAGAAGACACTGCGCCGCTCCATTTTGTTGACGGCGGCAAATCCGCCCTGGTGCTTGCTGATTAGGCCCACCAGGGGAGTTAGCAGCAGCGGCTCGCTGGAATAAACCATCACGTTCAGGGTGGGGTAGTTCTCGAAAATATGGCGCAAGAACTCTAGGCCCGGCTCGGCAGACTGTTCGCCGCTGGTTTGGCCGTAGAGCAAGTCGGCTACTACCAAGTCCGGCTGTTCCCGCTGCAGGCGCAGGATGGCGTCCATCGGGTTGGAGACTGTGATGCACTGAGCATCGGCTGCAAGCCGTTGCAGCCATTCGCAATTGTTTTGGGCGACCTCGGGATGATCCTCGACAATCAAGAACTTGAGCGGGGCAGTTCGGCTCTCGACCTCAAACATCGATCCACTCCTCCAAATCCAGCGTCGGCTGCGGGGGGACGGCCAAAACCCCTTTGCAGTTTAGGGATCCCACCGACAAACTACCCTAGTGTAGCCCCAAGTTGGGCCTGAGAAGGCGCAGCAGGGTAGGCTAGAGGGTGATGTTAACCGGATCCCGACTGTGGTACCCCTGCAAGATCGCAACCCAACCACCCGCACTGCCTACGTTACCTATGCTTTGGTGCTTATCAACATCCTGGTTTTTGTGTATGAGCTTACCCTATCACCGCAAGAGCTGGCGGCTTTCTTCCGAGAGTGGGCAGTGGTGCCAGCGGAACTGACGGCCAGCTTTCGGGGGGAGGCCACCTCTTCGCTGCGCCCCGAATGGGTAACGCTATTTACCTCGCAATTTTTGCACGGGGGCTTTTTGCATCTTGGCGGCAACATGCTCTTTTTGTGGGTTTTCGGCAACAATATTGAGGATCGCTTGGGGCATGTGCGCTACCTCATTTTTTACCTGACTTGTGGAGCCTTGGCCGCCCTAACCCAGTGGTTTTTCGATATGGAATCCACCATTCCTTCGCTGGGGGCAAGTGGGGCCATTGCCGGGGTGTTGGGAGCTTATATCTTGCGTTTCCCGCGAGCTGAGATCCTGACTTTGGTACCCCTGGGCATTTTTATCACAACCGTCTACGTTCCCGCCTGGGTGTTTTTGGGTTTTTGGTTTGTACAGCAGGCGTTTTACGGCATCGCCAGCCTGCAGACGCCCACCAACATCGGCATGCAGGGGGGAGGGATCGCCTACTGGGCCCACGCGGGCGGCTTTGTGTTTGGGGCCATCTTGGGGCCGCTGATGGGGTTATTTTCTGGCAAAAGCCCTTATGACCGCCAAGCCGCTTGGCGACAGCCCGACAGGGACCTGTTCTGATTGAACCTCAATCCTTTTTGTGTCAGAGACCAACTTGAGAGGAGGAAATCATGGTTCGTCTGTCTGCCAAGCCCCTAACCCTGGAAGAGTTTCTGCAGCAGCCAGAAGCTCAACCCGCCAGTGAATTCATCGAGGGAGAGATCATCCAGAAGCCCATGCCACAGGGAAAGCACAGCCTACTCCAGGGGGAGCTAACTTCTTTTATCAACGCAAACCTCAAACCCAAACGCCTCGGGTGGGCATTTCCAGAGTTGCGCTGCACTTTTGCCGGCTATGCGATTGTGCCCGATATTTCTGTGATCGCCTGGGATCGGATCCCTGTGGATGAAGATGGCACCATTCAAAATCTCATTCCCTTTTGCCCAGATTGGATGATCGAGATTCTCTCTCCCGATCAAAATCAAATGAAGCTGGTCAAGAAAATTTTGATCGGCTTGGCCCACGGCTGCCAGATGGGGTGGATCGTAGCTCCCGAAGAAAGGCTCGTTTTCGCCTACCCTGCCGGACAGCAGCCAACCGTGCATGAGGATCCGCAAGAGCTGATCCCCGTTCCCGCGTTTGCCCAAGGGATCCAACTGACGGTCGAAACGTTGTTTGGTTGGATGCGGGTTCGAGCTGACGAGAGCGGCAAGCACAGCGGAGATACACAGGCGGGGCACTCGCCTAACCCCAGCCCTTCCGGTGCCCAGTGAGAAAAAAGCCGAGACCGGCTGGACCAGTGGCACGCCTTGCTGACAAGCTGCCCCAGCCTCCCTCGCCTCCATTTCAGTCGGCGCTGTAGAGAGCAGGAGCTTGGGCAACCGTCGCTCCAATAGAGGAGAGTTCTTGGCGCAGCAGCGCCACCAGGGCATTGGTGGACTGGTCGTAGAGGCTAGTGACCAGCTTGGGATAGAGCCCAATGCCGATGATGGGGATCAGCAGGCAGGCGATGATGAACACCTCCCGCGGCTCGGCATCCACCAGTTCCTCGTGTTCGGTCAGCTCTTTGTTTTCCGGGCCAAAGAAGATCTGCCGCAACATCGACAGCAGGTAGATAGGAGTCAGGATCACCCCAACCGCCGCCAGAAAGACCACCACCAGCCGGAAGGGGAGGGAGTAGGCATCGGTGGTGGCCATGCCGATGAACACCATCAGCTCCGCCACAAAGCCGCTCATCCCCGGCAGAGCCAGAGAGGCCAGCGAGCAAGCGGTGAACATGGAGAAAATCTTGGGCATCTTCAGGCCGACGCCGCCCATTTCCTCCAGCTCCAGCGTGTGGGTGCGGTCGTAGGTGGCCCCCACCAAGAAGAACAGGCTGGCCCCGATCAGCCCGTGGGAGATCATCTGCAGCATGGCGCCGCTCATGCCGATTTCGGTCAGGGATCCGATCCCGATGAGGACAAAGCCCATGTGGCTGATGGAAGAGTAGGCGATCTTGCGCTTGAGGTTGCGCTGGGCAAAGGAGGTGAGGGCGGCAAAGATGATGTTCACCACCCCCAGCACGATCAGCACCGGCGCAAAGTAAAGATGAGCATCCGGCAGCATGCCCGCATTCATGCGCATCAGGGCATAGCCCCCCATCTTGAGCAGGATCCCGGCCAGCAACATGTGCACCGGCGCCGTGGCTTCGCCGTGGGCATCGGGCAGCCAGGTGTGCAAAGGGAAGACGGGCAGCTTCACCCCGTAGGCGATGAGGAAGGCCCCATACAGCAGCAATTGGAAGCTCAGCGGATAGGCCTTGTGGGCCAGATCCGTCATGTCAAAGCTGATGGGATCCCCGTAGAAGGCCATGGCCAGGCCCGCCACCAGGATAAACAGGGAGCTGAGGGCGGTGTAGAGAATGAACTTGGTGGCCGCATACAGGCGGTTGTACCCCCCCCAAATGGAGAGGAGCAAATACACCGGGATCAGCTCCAGCTCCCACATCAGGAAGAAGAGCAACATGTCCTGCACGGCGAACACCCCGATCTGCCCGCCGTACATGGCCAACATCAGAAAATAAAACAGGCGCGGCTTGAGGGTGACCGGCCAGGCGGCCAAGATGGCAAGCGTGGTCACAAAAGCCGTGAGCAGGATCAGCGGCATGGAAAGGCCATCGGCCCCCACCGACCAGCTCAGCCCCACCTGCGGCACCCAGGTGTAGCGCTCCAGCAGTTGTAAGCTTGTCTGGCTGGGGTCATAGCCGACATAGAAGCCAGCCAGCAAAATGAGCAGGTCGGTAACCGCGATGAAGAGGGCAAACCAGCGAACCCGTTCTGCCAACTTTTGCGCGTAGACGCGGGTAGTGGGATCCCCAGCGGGCGCCGGGATCAAGGGGATGAAGAGGGCGGCCACCACCGGATAGACGATGACCGTGGTCAGCCAGGGAAACTCGTGCAAGCTGGGCAGCGCCATGAAGATAACCTCGTTACGCTAAGTTCATACCACACCCTTCCAGGGGGATTGCCGTCGGCTACAGCCAACAGCCTTTTACCAGAATCGCTCCTGAGTATCTCTGCTCAGCAAACCTCCAGAACTATCTTAAGGCTCTTTACCTAGTTTGCCGGGATCCCTGGCCGGGCTCGACCAGGACTCAAGCATTGACCTGGTCATCAAACCTGGCTATTAGAAACCTCATCACCTGGCCCCCGGCTAGCCGACCCTGCGCAATTGCGCCTGGACAGGACTGCCGCTGTTGGATAACAGTAGAAATAGTACTTAACAACCAAGCCAGGTCCGCCCTTGGCGGGCGGTGAGGGGAGCCTCTGGGGGAAGCTTTGAAGTATGGCACTGCATGCGGAGTTACACCGCCACCTAGGCGGTTCGGTCGTTCCTAGGATTTTGTGGCGCTACCTGCATCGCCAGGGATCCCCTCTGGCAGCACGCTTTCCTGACTACGCCGAGTTTGAGGAGTTCTACACCCGCCCGCGCAACACCCTTGAAGATTACTTGGAGCTGCACACGCTAGTGGAACAGGTGCAAACCCTGGAAAGCTTACCTTATTTCATCTACCGTCTGCTGCGGGGGGCCTATGTTTTTGAGGATTTGGCCTATCTAGAGATTCGCTACACCCCCTATCTGCGCACAGATCCCAGCTTGGACGAGGCGGATCGCCTCAAGCAGATGCGCCAAGTTATCGAAACGGTAGGGCAAGCCAGCCAGCAGCGGGAATATCCCATCGTCACCACCCAGATTGTGTGTTTGCACTCCCGCCTGCCCAGCCATATCAACCGCGCCATGGTGGAGGCCGCCGCCGAGTCCGAATACGTGTCTGCCATCGACCTGGCGGGGGGAGATAAGGCCTACGGCGAACGCATGGACGAGTGGATTGAGCTGTTCAAATATGCCCTGGCCCGTGGCCTCAAAACCACTGCCCATCTCTATGAGACTTTGGATGGCTGTTACCCAGAGCTGCTGCCCTATGTCTCGCGGATTGGCCACGGGATCCAGATCCCTCTCCACTACCCAGAGCTGCTGCCAGAGCTGGCGCGGCGCGGCCAATGCCTGGAGGTCTGTCCCACCACTTACCTGAAGACGGGGACGCTGCCCAGCTTGGAGCCCCTCAAAATCGTCTTCGACCGCTGCTTTGACGCGGGGGTAGATATCGCCATCTGCACCGACAACGCCGGCCTGCACAACGTGCGCCTGCCGTTTGAGTACGAAAACTTGCTCACGCACGACATTATCGATTTCGACCAGCTCAAGCGCTGTCAGGAGGCGGCTTTTCGTCACGCTTTTGCCTGGCCCTACAAGGAGCACCCCGCCTCGTTGCTGTCGGAGCTGCAGCAGTCAGCCTCGAAGTCCCTAGTTCCCCTCTGAGAGGGGCAAACAGGACTTTGCTTGACATTTCCGCCGCCAGACTTGGTCGCGCTTGCCCGGCGAGGGCTGGCGCAGGTCAAAACGACATCCCCCTGAGTCGGACAGCGGCCTCCTGTAGGCTGCTCTCGGAGAGGTCAGGCAGCTCAAGGCGAGCGCGGATACGGTTAAAGTGTTGCTGCAGGCCGTGGCGATAGGTGGGATCGTAGTGCTGCTGCAGTAGCTCCCGCACAAATTGCGGCCAGTCTTGGGCGTCGATGAGCTCAAACCAGCGCTGCAAACAGGCCTGGCCGTAGCGGGACTTCAAAGACAGCAATTTTTCCTTTAGCGCCTGGGGGTGGGCTATCCAGTGGGGATAGTGGGCGATCAACCCCTTCACCCGTTCTTCTAGAGGCAACTGCACCTCTACGCAGTCGGCTTGGGTGATGGCCTGCCAAAGAGCAGGGGGCAAATGAAGCTGGCCCACTTTGGCACTTTCCGACTCCACCCAGACCGGCTTGGCGGGATCCCACTGGAGAAAGGCCTGCACCAGTTGACTTTCAAAGCTCTTCTGAGTGGGCTGCGAGGTTCCCCACTCGGCCCCCAGCACCGATCCGCGGTGGCAGGCCAGCTTTTCCAGATCGAGGACTTGGGCTCCCCGCTGCTGCAGATGGCGCAGCAACTGGGTTTTGCCGCTCCCCGTTGGCCCGCAGAGGACGCGGTAGGTAAACTCCTGGGGCAAAGTCTGCAGTTGTCGGCGCACCCAGGCGCGGTAGGTTTTGTACCCCCCTTGCAAGACGGTTACCTGCCAGCCCACCTGGGACAACACCAGCGCCAGACTGGCCGAGCGCTGCCCGCCCCGCCAGCAGTAGATGAGGGGGTGGTAGTCCCGGCCCTTGTCGGCAAAGTGGGTCTGCAAATGGCGGGCGATGTTCTGGGCCACCAGGCTGGCCCCCCGCTTGTGGGCTGTAAAGGGATCCACCTGCTTGTAGAGCGTGCCCACCTCCGCCCGTTCTGCATCGTCGAGCACGGGCAAGTTGATGGCCCCCGGCCAATGGTCTTCGGCAAACTCTGCCGGCGAGCGCACATCGATAATTTCGCTGTAGGTGTGCAGCCAGGGCTCTGCAGTGAAGTGAATCGGAGGAGACACAAACCTGTGGATGGAAATGGCAAGCTAGCGCAATCTTGAACAGTTTCTAGCTTAGCCAACGCTGCTGCTCAAGGAAGCCCAGGGCTAACCCTAGCCTATCCCCTCGCAGGTGGACTTCTCGCTTTTCCAGAAGTTTAGGCAAGGTCTCTGGAACATGCAGGATGCCATTTGCCGCTCTCAAAAAAGTTATAGAAGTTTTCAGGCTCTCCAGGTGCCACCTCAGATAGAAAGGTGAGCTCGGACTTTTTCTTCGTCCATTTGGTCAGTCGGCCCCTCCATGATAAGGGATCCATTTTCCATAAGATAAAAGTAATCGGCCAGACTTTGGGCAAACTCAAAATACTGCTCCACCAGCAACACCGAAACGCCCCGCTCCTTTTGAATGCGGCTGATGGCTTCTTCGATCTCGATAATGATAGAGGGCTGGATCCCTTCTGTGGGCTCATCCAGGAGCAAAAGTTTGGGCTCCGCCACCAAAGCTCTGGCGATGGCCAGTTGCTGCTGCTGCCCACCGCTCAAATCCCCACCCAGCCGTTTAAGAAAAGAACGCAGAATTGGGAATAGGTCATAGACAAACTCAGGTATGATCCGTTCTCTGTCCGGTGCCGCTTCTAGCCCCACCAGCAGGTTTTCCTCAACCGTTAGGCGGGGAAATATCTCTCGACCTTGGGGTACATAGCCAATACCGGCGCGGGCTCGCCAATTGGGAGGGTAATGGTTGATAGGACGGCCCTCAAAAGCAATTTTGCCTGTGCAGTCTTTCAGAAGTCCCATCAGGGCTTTAAGTGTGGTGGTTTTGCCCATACCATTGCGGCCCAGAAGGCAAACCGCTTGGCCGGGAAAGATCTTAAAAGAGAGATCCTTCACAATTAAACTCTGACCATAGTAAACCCTCAAGTTGGAGACCTCCAGGAGAGGCCCGGATCCATCTCGGGATAAGTTTTGTGTTGCGGTCGCGTTTTCCGTATTCATAGGCCTGCGCATGAGTCGATTAGATACAGAACTATAGCCTCTTTGCTTAGTTTTTCCCCTTGTGGGATCCGAGATAGACCTCAATCACTCGCGGGTCGTTTTTCACATCCTCAAAGGTACCTTCGCACAGCACCGAGCCTTGGTGTAAAACGGTAACCTTGCGGGCAATTTGTCGGACAAACACCATGTCATGTTCGATCACCAAAATGGTGTGGCTTTGGGCTAAGGATTGAATTAACTCTCCTGTAGCTTCTGTTTCTTTGTCCGTCATCCCGGCCACGCATTCATCCAGCAGCAGCAAATCCGGATCTTGAGCAATCACCATGCCGATCTCCAGCCATTGCTTTTCTCCGTGGGAAAGCAGCCCTGCCGGAACCCGATCCTTACGGCTGAGGCCAATGGTTTCCAAAAGAGCATCCGTTTTTTCTCGCAGATGCTTTTTGCCAAGTAGGGTGGAAAAAACCCTTTTGTCAGGGTTGAGGGATAGCTCCAAGTTTTCTCGCACGCTCAAGTTTTGATAGACCCGCGGCGTCTGAAACTTGCGCCCAACACCCAAATTCGAGATCTCATGTTCCTTGAGCTTGGTCAGATCTTTTCCTTTAAACAGCACCCGGCCTCGAGTAGGCTTAACCTTGCCCGTCAGCACATCGAGAAACGTAGTCTTGCCTGCCCCATTGGGGCCGATGACCACCCGCAGCTCCCCTTCCTCCAGAGAGAAGTTCAGCCTGTCCAAAGCCTTGAAGCCATCAAAGCTGACGGTGAGATCCTGAGTTTGTAAAATTTGTCGGGTGGCGGTGGGAGCTGCAGTAAGCATGGGGATCACATCCAAGAACGGAAAGGCCAAAGGTCAAACCGGATTCTCAACCCATCAAATAAACCCATCAAATAGGAGAGGAAACTTGGCATCGCTGGCTCACCCATGGGATCCTCTTACCTTAAACTTATATCTTGCACATAACTGACATCCTCAAGAGAAAGCCAGATTTAAGCTGGGGAAGTATCTGCCAAGCGCCTGCGCCAAAGCTGAACGGTGACCCAAAGTCGCCTGCCTTGGGTGCGCACCCAACCCACCAGTCCATCCGGCAGCACCAGCACCACCAACAGGAACAATCCCCCCTGGAAAAATAGCCAAATCTCCGGAAAATTTTCGCTCAGCAAGCTCTTGGCAAAGTTAACCAACAGAGCCCCCAGCACTGCCCCCACCAAACTGGCCCGACCGCCCACCGCCACCCAGATCACCATTTCAATGGAAAAGGGAACGGCCATCGCATTGGGAGAGATGATCCCGGTTTGCAAGGTAAACAAAGCTCCGGCAATGCCTGCCAGGGCAGCAGACACGGCAAACACCAGAACTTTAAAGCCGGTGGGATCGTAGCCGGAAAAACGAACCCGCGGCTCGTCATCTCGAATGGCTACCAGGATCCGACCGAATAGGCCGCTGGTCAGCCAACGACACAGAAGGTAAGCCAAAACCACCGCCAGAACTGTAGTGACATAGACAGCGAAGCGCATCTCGGACGAGTTGACATCCAGGCCAAACAAAGTCTGGAAGTTGGTCAGGCCGTTGGTGCCATTAATTAAGCGCTGTTGGCCGTTGAAGAAGTTAAAGAAAATGATCGTGGTGGCCTGAGTTAAAATGGAAAAATAAACCCCTCGGATGCGATTTCTCACCACCAAATACCCCAGGGCTGCCGCCACCAAAGCCGGGATCAAGACCACAGCAACAGCCGTAAACGGAAACGAATAAAAGGGATACCAAAACCAGGGCAATTCCGTTACCCCGTAGAGGCTGAAAAACTCCGGTATCTGACCTTCCGGCAATTGCAATTTCAGGTGCATCCCCAGAGCGTAGCCCCCCAAGGCAAAGAACACCCCATGCCCCAGGCTGAGCATGCCGGTATAGCCCCAGATGAGGTCGATCCCCAAAGCTACAATGCTGAGGGCCAGAAACCGCCCCAACAAGTTGAGCCGAAAGCCAGACAGCACAGTTGGGGCCACAAAGATCAAGGCCAGCACCAAAACGATGAGGATCCCGGCCTCCCACAGAAGCTTGCGAGAAGAATTGGGATCCCCACCCGCGGCGGGAGCAGCCACTTCATGATCAGCACGGGGGGAATGAACCAGTTTCATGGGCTTTGTGAGGGAGTAGAAGATGGAGAGTCTGGTCCTAGAGTTTTCGCCAAGCGAGATCATTCCCTAGGCATCCACCATACGACCTTTTTCGGGGAAAAGGCCCCGAGGTCGCACCTGCAAAAAGGCCACGATCAAAGCAAAGACCATCACCTTGGCCATGCTCGTGGTGGCAAAAAAGTTGAGGGTATCGGTCAGGATGGGCACGTTGGGAAAAATCAAAGCCAGCGTCCCTGAGCCGATGACAAAGTTGGCAATCCCGATCCCAAGCGCTGCCACAATGCTGCCCAAAAGCTTACCGACACCCCCCACGACAACCACCATAAAGGTATCCACGATGTAGTTTTGGCCGGTGTTCGGCCCCACGGATCCCAGCAGGCTGACCGCCACGCCGGCTACTCCCGCCAGACCCGAACCGATGGCAAAGGTAAGGGCATCCACCTTTTGCGTGGGGATCCCTACACAGGCGCTCATGGCCCGATTCTGGGTAACCGCCCGGATGCGCAGCCCCCAGCGGGTGCGTTGCAAGAAGAAGTACAGCCCCAGGATGCAGAAGACAGTGAGGGCGATGATAAACAGGCGGGTATTGGGCAAAAACAGGTTGCCCACCGGGATCCCACCCCCCAGCCAACGGGGAGCGGTCACATCTTTGTTCTGGGCTCCAAACCAGGGTTGAGTGACTGCTAAAGCATAGGTTTGCGCCAGCACCCGCCCCCCCACCGCTGCAATGGCCGTGGAAAGCACCAGTAGCAGCGCCAGCGTCCACCCCTTGAGACGCGGCCAATCCGCCCGCCTGGACAAAAGCCACCAGCCGCCGAAAAAGAGCACCGCGAAGGCCCCCAAGCGGAAAGCCAGCACCCAATTGACGCTGCGCACAAACTGCTGCAGGATCAGGCTCACGCCCCAAGTGGCCAGAAGGGTTTCCAGCGGTCGGCCATACAAAAAGCGAATCACCCCCCGCTCCAGGGCTAGTCCCACCAGAGCCGTGACGGCAAAGGCAGCTACCAAAGCTGGGAAGATGTACAGATCCCGCCAGGGATCCCCTAGGGGACGAAAGGCATTTTGCACGACGAAGGTGGTGTAGGCCCCCAACATCATCAGCTCCCCATGGGCCATGTTGATGACCCCCATGAGGCCGAAAACAATGGCCAAGCCCAAGGCGGCTATCAGCAAGACGGTGCCAATGCTAATGCCGTTGAACAAGCTGTCCAGGAGCAAGGTCATGGGCAGGGGATCCTCCTTCCAACTAAACTAGGGAGGCTAACCGAGCATCTAGGCGGGATCCCCGACCCTATCCAAACGGCAAGGGATCCCAGCCCTGGCCAGGACTAGCTGACTTTGTAGCGACCGCCCTTGGCCGGATCTGACCAATCGCAGGCAAAGCCCTTGGTCTCTGCCACAAACTGGTTCCAGGGCTGTGGTTCCACGGCATCCGTAGAAAAGATGACATCAAACAAACCGTCAGAGCGCACCTGGCCGATCCGCACATACTTGGTCAGGTGGTGGTTGGTGTTCATGGTTACCAAGCCTTCAGGGGCATCGAAGGTCTGGCCGTAGGCTGCCCGCCGCACGGCGTCGATTTCTACTGTTCCCGCTTTTTCCACTGCCTGCTTCCAGATGTAAACCATGATGTAGGCGGCTTCCATCGGGTCGTTGGTGACGCGGTTTTGGCCGTATTCTGCCTTGAAAGCCTCCACAAACTTCTTGTTGGCAGGCGTATCCACCGTCATAAAGTAGTTCCAGGCGGCAAAGTGCCCTTCCAAGAATTCGGGGCCGATGGCCTGTACCTCTTCTTCAGCAATGCTGACGGACATGGTAGGATAGCGATCTGGCCCCAGCCCTGCCCCTTTCAACTGTTTGAAAAAGGCCACGTTGCTGTCGCCGTTCAAGCTGTTGTAGATCACACCGCCATTGGGAAGAGCGGCCCGGATCTTGCTGATGATGGGAGTAACTTCTGTGCTGCCCAAAGGCAGATAGTCTTCACCCACCACCTTGCCCCCCAGGGCTTCCAACTGGGCCTTGATGATGGTGTTGGCCGTGCGGGGGAACACGTAGTCGGATCCCACCAGGAAGAACTCTTTGCCCTTGTTCTTGAGCAGCCATTCCACCGAAGGCTCGATCTGCTGGTTGGGGGCAGCGCCGGTGTAGAAGATGTTTTTGGAGCACTCTTGTCCTTCGTACTGCACGGGATACCAGAGCAGGTGCTGCTTGGATTCAAACACCGGCAACACGGCTTTGCGACTGGCCGAAGTCCAGCAGCCGAATACCGTTGCCACCTTGTCCACATCGATCAATTTGGTGGCTTTCTCGGCAAAGGTTGGCCAATCGGAAGCGCCATCCTCGATAATCGGCTCGATCTGCTTGCCCAAAACCCCACCGGCGGCATTGATCTCTTTGATGGCCAGCTTTTCCGCATCCACCACGCTGGTTTCCGAAATGGCCATGGTGCCGCTAAGGGAGTGCAAAATGCCAACGCGGATGGTCTCTCCCTGGGCGTAGGCGGGCACGGATCGCTTCACCCAGATCTGCGGCCCTAGGGCAGCCCCGGCTCCGGCCAGAGCGCCCATTTTCAGCACTTGACGACGATTAAATGATAGAGCCATCGGTGATCTCCGAAACGAAGTGAGTGCAAAGGGTATTAAGAAGTCCAGTTGTTGCAGCAGCCCGGCCAACAGAGGGAAGCACTTAGCTCATCACCTCGCCCATGTGTTAAATTTGCCCAACTGCAGTCGGCTGAGGCTTTCACCGAATGCCTTCCCAACGTCAACAGGGGAAAGGCTAATTCTGCAGTCGAGAAAGCGTTGTGCATCCCTGTTGCCTTAACGTGTTCCATCAAACCCATTCAGCCCGGAGAGAATTGTATCGCGGGATACCTTTTCCCAGAATCCGAGCCTGTTCTCGGCTCCCTTTCCCCACAGGCTGTAGGCAAAGGCAGGGATCCCTTGCTGCCGGCATAATAGGGGTTCTGGGGTCGAGAATTAGTTGAGAGTTAACAGCTTATGGTGCAGCAGGCCGGCTATGGATCTTGGCGATCCCCGATTACCGCTGACCTGGTGGTGACGGGATCCCTGCGCTTGGGACAGATGGTTTGGGATCAGGGGGATCTCTACTGGACGGAGGGCCGCCCGCAAGAAAAAGGGCGCAATGTGTTGATGCGGCGCTCTGCCGACGGGATCCTGGTGGAGCTGACACCGGCACCTTTCAATGTGCGGACACGAGTGCATGAGTATGGGGGTGGAGCTTATTGGGTGTCGGCAGGGGTAGTGTATTTTTGCAACTTCGCTGACCAACGGCTCTACCGCCTGCTGCCGGGTTCAGATCCCCAGCCCCTGACGGAAGCAGGCCCCTATCGCTATGCAGATGGGGTGGTGGATCGGGCGCGTGGACGCATCCTCTGTGTGCGGGAAGATCACAGCCGCCAGGGAGAGCCGGAAAACAGCCTTGTCTCGATTGACTTGGAAAGCGGATCCCAGCGCGTTTTGGCCTCTGGGCACAATTTCTATGCCAACCCTCGCCTCAGCCCCGATGGCCAGACCTTGGTATGGCTGACCTGGGATCACCCCCAGATGCCCTGGGACGGCACAGAGCTGTGGCGGTCTGAGGTGAACCCTGACGGCAGCTTGGGAGAACCTCAAAAGCTGGCCGGTGGCCCTGCCGAGTCGATCTTCCAGCCCCAGTGGTCACCGGAGGGGGATCTCTACTTTGTTTCCGATTGCAGCGGCTGGTGGAACCTCTATCGCTGGGATCCCCAGGGCCCCATTCCCCTCTGCCCTATGGAAGCGGAGTTTGGAGAGCCGCAGTGGGTGTTTGGCCTGAGCACCTACGGCTTCTGTGGCGATGGGCGCATCCTGGCCTGCTACCAACAGGGGGGTCTGTGCCATTTGGCCTACCTGGATCCCCAGTCGGGGCAACAGGAAGAGATCCCTTTGCCCTACACCGAGATCCACAATCTGCAGGTAAGTGGGGAAAAAGCCGCTTTCCTGGCCGGATCCCCGACGGAAGCCACTGCCTTGGTCTGCCTAGACTTACCCTCCAGCCAAGTGGAGGTGGTGGCCCGTTCTAGCAGCGTGGCGGTAGAGCCGGAGTACTTGTCGATCCCAGAGCCTATTGTTTTTCCCACCGGTGGCGGCAAGGAAGTGGCCTATGCTTTCTTCTATCCCCCCAAAAACCGAGACTTTGTTGCCCCTGCTGGCGAAAAGCCACCCCTGCTGGTGAAAAGCCACGGCGGGCCCACCGGGGCGACGGCAGCCGTGCTCAACCTAGGGATCCAATACTGGACCAGTCGGGGGATTGCCGTTTTGGATGTCAACTACCGCGGCAGCAGCGGCTATGGGCGGGCCTACCGGGAGGCCCTCAAGGGCCGCTGGGGCCTTGTGGACGTGGAAGATTGCATCGCTGGGGCCCAATTCTTGGCAGCCCAGGGCAAGGTGGACGGGGAGCGGCTGCTCATTCGCGGCGGCAGCGCCGGCGGCTACACCACCCTGGCGGCCCTGACGTTTCACACCGTCTTCAAGGCCGGCGCCAGCTACTACGGGGTGAGCGATCTAGAGGCCCTAGCCCAGGAGACCCACAAGTTTGAGTCCCACTACTTGGACAGCTTAATTGGCCCCTACCCGGAGCGGCGGGATCTCTACCGGGAGCGCTCTCCCATCCACCACCTGGAGGGTCTCAACTGCCCCGTTATCTTCTTTCAAGGCCTGGAGGACGCCATCGTCCCTCCCAACCAAGCAGAGAGGATGGTGGCTGCCCTGCAGGCCAAGGGGATCCCGGTGGCCTATGTCCCTTTTGCCGGTGAGCAGCACGGCTTTCGCCAGGCAGCCAACCTCAAACGGGCCCTGGAGGCAGAGCTTTATTTCTACGCCCAGATCCTAGGGTTTCCCTTGGCGGAGCTTATCGAGCCGGTTCCCATTGCCAACTGGCCTCCTCCTCGTTGAGGTTACTTGTCCTGGCTCAGCGCCTCCCCATTGGGTATCCTAGTCAAGGACGCTGGGGAAGGGAGGCATGCAGAGCAGAACAAGCCACCGGCAACTCTGGAGGCGATGGCTTGCCGCGACCTTAGCAGCAGGCGGAGTACTGGGCGGCGTCCTGTGGGGCTTTTACGCCTCCTCCTGGGCAGAACCTGTCGAGATGGCGGCGGCGCCTCCAGCACCCCTGAGCTCGACTTCTGGCGCCGCCTTTTTGCGCGCCTACAAAGCCCTGCAGGCCGGCCAAGCGCAAGCGGCCCTGGAGCACCTGCAGGGCTTGGAAGAAAAGCTGCCAGTTCTCACCGACGAGATCTGGAAGCTCAGGGCTCAGGCTTATGAAAAGCTGGGGGATCGAGAAACAGCCCGCCAGATCTGGTGGCCCAAGATCTTGCAGGAGTATCCCCACAGCCCGGTGGCCGCCTACGCCCTCTGGGGAATGGGCCAGGTGGATCAGTTGCGGCGGCAATTTCCCACCCACCCCCTGACGGCCCGCGCCCTCAAGCACCTGCTGGAGCTGGATCCTGACCGGTATGACCTGCTGCGGGATCTGGCCTTGCACCACCCGCAAACCCCTGGGTTAACGCCGCTGCTGGATCGCTGGCGGCAAGCCCAAGAGGGATCCCTCACGGCCTCCGATTGGCAGATCCTGGCCGATGCCTATTGGGAGCAGCGGGAGTACGGCAAAGCCGCCCGCGCCTACGGGCGTGCCCCCACCACCTCTCGCAATCTCTACCGCCAGGGGCGCAGCCACCAGATCTCGCGGGAGTTTCCCCAGGCCAAAGCGGCTTACCAAGCGCTGCTGGCACAGTTTCCCGATGGGCCAGAGGCTTCTCTCACCCGCCGCCGTTTGGCGGAACTGAGCGACCTGCCGACGGCGATCGACTTGCTTCGCCAGGTGGGATCCGGCTCGGATAGAGAAGCTCCAGAAGCGTTGCTCAGCCTCAGCCAACTGTATGACCGCAACGGCAGCCCGCAATCGGCCCAGGCGGTGCGGCAGACCCTTTGGGAGCGCTTCCCAGTCAGCGAAGCCGCGGCCACCGCCGCCTGGACGGTGGCTTGGCGCCAGGCGCAAACGGGCAATCTCAGCCAAGCCATTGCTCTAGCCCAGCAGATTGGCTTGGCCCAGCGGGATACGGAAATGGGGGCGCAACTGCTCTACTGGGCCGGCAAATGGCGGGAACGGCTGGGGGAGGTGGCTGCGGCGCGGCAAACCTATCAGCAGGTGCTGCGGCAGTTTCCCCACACCTACTACGCCTGGCGGGCGGCGGCGCAACTGGGCTGGCCAGTAGGAGATTTCTCCAGCGGCCGCCAAAGGGTTGAGGTGGATTTTCAGCCCGTTCGCCAACCTTTGCCCGCCGTTTCCGAGGCTACCCAGACCCTGCATCTCATTGGCGCTGGCCAACTGGCCTGGGAGCGCTGGCAGGGGGAAATGGCTCTGCTGCAACGGGATCCCGGCCAGATGAGCGTGGCCGAGCGCTTTGCCAGCGGCATTTTGCGCAACAACGCCGGCGAGCACCTGCGGGGCATCAACCAGGTGGCTGCCCTGCGCTTTAGCGCCGAGCCCGACCCGCTGCTGCCGACCCTGAGACAGCGCCAGGATTTCTGGCAGGCCATCTACCCGCTGCACTACTACGCCAGCCCAGAAAACACCTGGGAAAGGGATCCCTACGCCCAGCCCGGCCTGGCCCGCTGGTCGCGGCAATTTAACCTCAATCCCTTGATGGTGGCGGCCCTGATCCGCCAGGAATCCCGCTTTGAGCCAGAGATCGTCTCGGCCTCGGGAGCGCTGGGCCTGATGCAGGTGATGCCTGCCACCGGCCGCTGGATTGCCCAAAAAATCGGCCTAGCCCAGTACAGCCTCACCAACCCCGCCGACAATCTTCACCTGGGATCCTGGTACTTCGACTACACCCACCGCACCTACCAAGACAACACCCTCCTGGCCCTGGCCAGCTACAACGGCGGCCCCGGCAACGTGGCCAGGTGGCTGAGCCGCTTCGGCTTTGAGGATCCCGATGAATTTGTGGAGCAGATCCCCTTCGCCGAAACCCGTGGCTATGTCAAGTCTGTCTTTGGCAACTACTGGAACTACTGGCAGCTCTACACCCAAGAGGGGCGCACCTTGGTCAGCCAGCGCCTGCAACCGCACCTGTCAAATGATTGACGTTCTCCCCAGCCCCAAGGGGCGGGAATTCTTTCTTGCTCATCGCGAGCTACGCAGACGTACCGGTGAGATTGCCACCGCACGCCTCCTTCTTTCCCCCCCGTATACGGAGGGATGAAAGAGGGCGCGGGGCCTGCGCCGCCAAGGTTTTGGTCAAACTAGT
Organism: Synechococcus sp. RC10A2; assembly: GCF_047502605.1. Lineage (NCBI taxonomy): Bacteria > Bacillati > Cyanobacteriota > Cyanophyceae > Synechococcales > Synechococcaceae > Synechococcus > Synechococcus sp. RC10A2. Next base: position 5,812 of record NZ_JANSHP010000054.1, on the reverse strand, counting down.
GTCCAACCTGAGCGAGAGGCTGGAGGGTAGCCTCCGGCGCGATCTGTTGGCCAGCAGGCTCACAGCTCTTCTAGAGCTAGCGTCGGGAGGAGGTCAGCCTTTCCCCCAGCAACTGCACCGAGTAGGCCGCCAGCCCCAAGCCCACCATGAAAAACATGAAGGCGATCAGGGAAACGGATCCCACCAGCAGGTAGCGCACCAGAATGCTGATCCCCCGCGCCAGGGATCCGCTTTCCAGGTCGATGGGCGGCAACTTGGCCAGCATCGAGAGCAGCAATTGTAGGAACCCATAGCCCAAACTGGCAGCAAAGGCAGCCCCCAAGAGGGCGCTGAGGGGATGGGGGGAGGACGGCATGGGGCAGCACCGGAAAACTCACCCTTATTGTAGGCTCCAGGTACAATATGAGCGTTTGTCCTGAGAACGAAATGATGGGGAGCGGGTCTGAAGCAGTTTCCCACTACGAAGTGTTGGGGGTTTCGGTGCTGGCGACGGCAGCGGAGATCAAGTCTGCCTATCGCCGTTTGGTCAAGTACCACCATCCCGACAGCCTGCTGGCCAAAAAAGACGGGGCTGCTGCTGAACGCATTCGCCAGATCAACGCCGCCTACGCGGTGCTCAAGGATCCGCAAGCCCGCCGCGAGTACGACCGACAACTGCGCGCTAGCTGGGCCTCGCGCCACCCTCAGCCGACGGGCTCCCCCTCGGAGACGGTCAGCCAGGAGGCTATTGCCCGCGAAGCCTGGATTCGGCAGGTCTACACTCCTCTGAACCGAGTTTTGGGGCCTTTACTGTCTTCTCTCAAGCCGCAGTTAAATGCCTTAGCGGCAGATCCTTTTGATCCCGATTTGCTGGAGGCCTTTGGCCTGTATCTGGAGGAGTGTACGCAGAAACTGGCCCAAGCTCAGCAGATCTTTCGCCGCCTTCCCAATCCCAGCAGCCTAGGGGGGGTGGCTTCTCGCCTCTACTATGCCCTCAACCACTTGGAAGATGCCCTGGAGGAGCTGAGCTATTTCCCGCTGAACTTTGACGATCGCCACCTGCACACTGGGCAAGAGCTGTTTCGGCGGGCGGAAGGGTTGCGTCGAGAAGCCATAGACACCTACGCCCAGAGTTCGCCCTAGCGAGACCCGCCGCCGGGTGGAGAGGGGCGGGAATCGTAGGGGGTGGGAATGTACTGCACGGAAGGACGGCCCATGCTGGCCTGGGGGTACAAGTCCATCAGGGCGTAGATCTGGGGCGGCAACTCGGTGGAGATGGGCAGGCCCAGCTCCCGCGCTTCTTCAGCCGTAATCGGGTAGTCGTGGGTCACCCGCCCGCTGGTCAGGGCCTGGATGAGGGGCTCGATGCGTTCGGGGGCAATTTTGCGCTTGGGCACATCGTCCTTGAGCAGCTCCCGCACAAAGTTCTGCACCTGGTGCATCGCCTTGCGGGCCAGATCTGCCAGGATCAGAGTCTGGTCGTCGATCTCGGCAATGGGCTTTTCCGCCACCACCTGCAGAATACTGGCCGCAGCATAGCCGCCCAACTGGGGATCCACCGGCCCCAGCACCGCATTGGCATCCATGACAATTTCATCGGCGGCCAAGGCCAGCATCGTCCCCCCCGACATGGCGTAGTGGGGCACAAACACCGTCACCTTGGCCGGATGGCGGATCAGGGCGCGGGCAATTTGCTCGGTGGCCAGCACCAGGCCACCGGGGGTATGCAAAATCAAATCAATCGGGGTATTGGGTGGGGTAAGGCGAATTGCCCTCAACACCTGTTCGGAGTCCTCGATGCTGATGTAGCGGGAAACCGGGATCCCCAAAAAACTAATCGACTCCTGGCGGTGAATGAGCAGAATCACCCGGCTGCCCCGCTTTTGCTCCAACTCCCGAATGGCCATCAAGCGCCGGAACTCTTGGGCACGACGGTTCAGCAGAGGTTGCAAAGAGCTGAAGATCAGGAAAATCCAGAACAGGCTGCCCCAGTCCACTTTCGCGCCTCAAGCGGGATCCCTTTGCCTCCAGCATAGAGGATACGGAACCTCTGGTGATCTGCAGGCCTCACGCGTTGGGTTCAGACGCCGCAAAAAAGCGATCCAAGGCCCGCAGCAAATCCGGTACAGAAGTTTGGTTAATCCAGGAGCGAATGTAAGCCCGCTGCTCCGCCAAGTTTTCAAGACGGCCCAGCTTTTGCATGGCCAAAAGGCGGCTTTCTGCCTCGGCGCGGTTGATTTGTAAGTCCAGCCGCTGCTCCGGGGTGAGGGGATGCTCTGTCTGGGCCAACAGGTGATCGGCCACCATCAGGAACACCAGAGGCCCCGCCAGCTCCACCTGAGACTCGGCTTCCGGCTCAGAATCGGCCCCGGCGAGATCCTGGAGATCTTGAAAGAGATCCTGCCCCAGTTGCAGCAGCTCTTCTGCTGAGGCAGCCCGCAGCGCTGTCTCCGCAGCAGCCCGCAGCGGCTCTGGGGAAACCTTGTGGCGAGCGGCCAATTCTGCCAGGGCCTGTTCCCATTGATCCCGTTGGGCTTGCAACACAGCTTTCTCTTGCGGAGAAAAATCCAGCCGCTCCAGCAACACCTGCAAAGCCACAGCCCCCACCAACAGGGGCGGAAAGCGCAACAGGGTAGAGCCGGATCCCGCCTGCTCCAAAAAGGCTTCCAAATCGGGGCCGGATCCCCTGTCCAACAAATCCTGCAGGTAGGCCAGCACCTGCGGCGGCGAAGTCAGCCTCAGGATCCCTCGGGCCTGCGCCCGCAACTCTGCCGGGATCCCAAGGGTTTGCAATTGGGCTTCCGCCCGCGCTTGCGCTTCCGCAATCACCTCTGGCAAATCCGCCGTCGCCTGACCGGCCTGTAAGAGAACCTGGCTGGTGTCCTGCAGCAAGCTGGCCGCCTCCACAAACAGCAGCAACTGAGGGATCCGCAGCGTCGGCAAGACCATGTTAACTAAGCCTCAGATCCGCAGCGGATCCCGCAGATTCTGGATCGGCTGGCGCAGCGGAACGGGTTGGCCCGTTGGGCTTGTGCCAGTGCAGGCCAATCAGCGCGTCGTACAAAAAGCTCCAAAACTCCCCTCTCTCCCAGATCCCCAGCGTTTGCTGGCAGTTACGCGCGTCCAGCTCAGGTTTGGCCGCCCAGTAGGCCGCCTGATACTTGTACCAGGGAACCGAGGGCCAGAGATGGTGGATCAAGTGATAGTTTTGCCCCAGCAGCAGAATATTGGTCAGCCAGCCAGGGTAAACCCTGGCGTTGTACCACCGCTCTTGGGATTGAAAAGGGCGATGGGGCAGATAGTCGAAAAACAGGCCCAACAAGAAGCCCATAATAAAGGCGGGGGGCAGCCAATAGTTCATGATGTAGTCGGTGTAGCCAAAGTGAATGGCCAGCGCAAACGTTAGGATCACCACCAGCCGACTCAGCCCCCATTGCAGCAGATCCCAGCGACCTTTGCGCCAGAGCTGCCGCTTGAAGAAAAACACCTCATGGTAGAAAAAGCGCGGCGCAATTAGCCACAGCGGCCCGCCCGTAGACACATAGTGATCGGGATCGTCTTCGGGATGGTTGACGTGGGCATGGTGTTGCATGTGCACCCGCTTAAAGACCGGATAGACAAAGCCCTGTAACAGGGCAGAGCCATGGCCCAGCGCCTCGTTTAAAAAGCGGTTGCGGTGGGCCGAGCCGTGCGAGGCATCGTGGATCACTGTGCCCAGAACATACAGGGCGACAAAATTCAGCCAAAACACCAGCCAGCGGGGCCAATGCCAAAAGGCGTACCCGCCAAAGCAAGAGGCCGAAAGCGCCACCGCCGCCAAAAACATCAGCAGGGTGGGATTCCAAAATTCTGGCGGCGGCCCCAACAGCTCACGGGGTAACGCAAAAGGCTTGGGATCCGGTTGCGGAGTCGCAGCAGCAGTCATCGGCAGCCATCCTTGGGTGTGCACAGCGCAGACGGTGAGGATGGATTAAGGCAACAAAGCCAGGTCATCACCTCAAAAGCGGGGGAAGAGAACAATTTGTTAACTTTCGTTAGTATACGGCAGAGAGCTGCTCCCCTCGTTGGCCCAGGCCGGATTTTTCTTGCCAACTCCAGCCCGTCTCGACCGTTCCCGGCGAGGGGTAGATCGGCCATGAGGCCAGAAGAAGCCACAGTGTGAGGTTTTGTTGCGGCCTCTGTTGCAATTCATGTGGGGATCCCTTTGGGAGTTGCGGAATGGGGGTAATCTAGGGGGCGGTTAACCTGAGCTGAGGAGGAAAACCATGCTGCCCATTGTTGCGCCGTTGGCTATGACTGCCCAAACCAGCCCTTGGTCTCCCCTGAGCGCGGTGATTATCCTGCTCTGCACAGGGCTGGCCTACCTAAGCTTCAAGTCCTCTTCGGGTGTGGCTTCAGAAACCGGGCCTGTGTTGGGGATGACCTGGCCGGAAGTGCTGGGGGTCGCCAGCTTCGGCCATCTGCTGGGCGTGGGGGTGATCTTGGGCCTCTCCAATATGGGGGTTCTCTGAGGCATTTTCCGTTTACATTTCTTGACCTTAGCGGGAATCTCCGCCCGGCAATGTTAAACTCTCTATCAATCCTGAAAAAGAGCAGTTTCTCCAGCTCCACTTCCTTCTTGTCGAGGTTTGTTGTCATGCCTGCGATGATGCTCCTGGCGGCTTTGCCAGAAGGCTATGAGTTGTTCGATCCCCTGATCGACATTTTGCCGATTATCCCCGTTTTGTTTTTCCTGCTGGCTTTTGTTTGGCAGGCGGCGGTGGGCTTTAAGTGAAGCCCTCGGAATCTGCGATTGGCAACTACGGACTTTGGGACTGCTTTTGCTTACCCCTCTTGTTCTGGCGGGGGGGTAGTTTTAGTTGGGGCAGGTTTGGGGCAGGCCGCTGCGCCGCAGGCCTGATTCTCTGCCTTGCAAAGCTGAGACTGGCTGGCTGGGGTTCAGGGCTCGCGGTCGAGGGCGCCGGTAATCCAGAGCACCCCTGCCAAGCAGACGAAGTGGGCAAAGGTAACGTTGATATTGGCAGCCAGCAGCAGCACTCCTGCCGTCTGGGTGCTCAGCGTGCGGGTAAACAGCCGCACCAGCAGCTCTCCCACCTGCGCCTCCATAGCGATGAGGGCCAAGAAAGCGCCGGTCATGCTGACATAGGTAACCCATTGCAACTGCTTGGGCAGATCCAACTGGCTTGGGGTAGCGGCGGATACTGAGCGGCGCTCCGCCTGGAGCAGGTAGCGCCAGTTAAAGAAGAGACCGGCTGCCAGGGTTAGAAGGGTAAACAGGGTAAACCAGAAGGCGATAAAGGCCCCCGTCGAGTCGTCGCGATAGAGGGTATTCTGGCCAACCAAAAATCCCAGCCAGAGCAGCAGAGCTGTTGCCCCCAGAACCGCCTGAAACCAGAACCCGAAGCGGCGCGTCAGGCGCAAGCGAGACTTCATGCGCTCGACAGCCACCCGTACTGACGGCGACATAGGCTCGTTCATCGCTCTCCCCCCGCTCTCTACGGACGAGCACTGACCTCCGCTTCCAGCCTACCGCTATCTTCCGTCCTCCGTCACATCCAGGCCAAAGCGCTGCAGGGGATCCAAGGGGGGTTAGGGTTTGGGGCTAGGGCTCACGCTGGGATCCCCGCTTTGCAGGCGCAGGATTTCGGCTTCGATGCGATGTCGGAGGGTTTTGCCTTCTTCGGAGCGAATCCACAAGGTAATGCGGTTGTATTCGGGCACGGTCATGCCGTGGCGGGTGATGATCTCGGTGGCGGTGCGAATGATCTCCCGCCGGATATGATCTTTGCTGGCCGGATCCGCGGTGGCCTGGGAGCGCTGCTGGGCCTGTTGT